>CAKUJB010000052.1 GCA_934661165.1 uncultured Microbacteriaceae bacterium
TCGATCGCCTGCAGCAGCGTGTCGCTCGCAGTGCGGGCCTGGCTGTGGGGCGAGTTCGACCAGTGGCCGAAGGAGAGATACCCGATCGACTTCGTCATGAGGTGAGCCAACCGGCCGCCGCCCCCGCGCATTCCTGTCTCAGTCGCCGAGACCCATCTCCTCGAGGAGGCCGCGCACCCGCCGCTCGATCTCGTCGCGGATCTCGCGCACGCGCTCGATCGGCTGCCCCGCGGGGTCGCCGACCTCCCAGTCGAGGTAGCGCTTGCCCGGGTAGAAGGGGCACTCGTCGCCGCACCCCATGGTCACGATGACATCGGAGGCTTGCAGGGCGACCGGCGTCCAGGCCTTCGGCGACTCCTCGGAGATGTCGATCCCGACCTCGGCCATCGCGGCGACGGCGAGTGGATTGATGCGCTCGCCCGGGTCGGAGCCGCCGGACCTCGCGACCGCGAGATCGCCGGCGAGCCGGCGGAAGAACCCGAGCGCCATCTGGGATCGGCCCGCGTTGTGCACGCAGGCGAACATCACGGACGGCTTGGTGTCGGACATGGTGGTGCCTTTCGATCGGGGATAGCGGGATAGAGGCTGAGCACGAGCGCGACGCCGAGGACCCCGCCGACGAGCTGCGCCGCGACGAACCAGAGCGCCGAGACCGGGGCGATGCCCGCGGCGGCGTCGGTGAAGACCCGGCCGACGGTGACCGCCGGGTTCGCGAATGCGGTGGAGGACGTGAACCAGTACGCCGCACCGATGTAGGCGCCGACTGCCGGCCCGATGAGCGCAGCCCGGCCGGTGCGCAGGAGCGCGAAGATCACCAGCACGAGGCCCGCCGTCGCGACGACCTCCGCCAACAGCTGCCCGGGCTCCAGACGATCCGTGGTCGAGATCGAGGTGGCCGTGCCGAACATCGCGTTCGCGAGCGCCGCACCGGCGACGGCGCCGAGGAGCTGGGCCGCGACATAGCCGAGCGCGACACGCACGGCGGGTGCGGCGCCGAGCGCTCGGCCGGCCAGTGTGACCACGGGATTCAGATGCGCGCCGCTGACCGGCTGGAGCACGACGATGAGCACCGTCAGTCCGAGCGCGGTCGCCAGGGACCCCTGCAGCAGCTGCAGCCCCGCGTCGCCGGGCGACAGCCGCTCGGCGGCGAGGCCCGAGCCGACCACGACGGTCACGAGCAGGCCGGCACCGAGGAACTCTGCACCGACCTGACGTGCCGCAGCTGACTTGCTCAGCAGCAGGACCCGTCCGGGCGGTGCGTCGCGCAGGTCGGCGGGCACTCCACAGGGTCACAGCATTCATGCATCAGATGATCCTCCATCCATCGACGGTCGTCGATGGATCAAAGCATGACCAATAGATCGATATCTGTCAATATTGACGCTAATCTATGGATATGGCCGTCATGGAGCTGCTCCCCGTCCGCGATCTGCAGGCCTGCTGCGCACCGATCACCCGTGAGCCGGTGAGCGCCGCGCACGCTGCGAGCCTGGCGGCCTCGCTCAAGGCCCTCGCCGACCCGGCGCGCCTGCGCCTCATCTCGATGGTCGCCGCCCACGAGGACCAGGAGGCGTGCGTGTGCGACCTGACCGACCCGCTCGGCCTGTCCCAGCCCACCGTCTCCCACCACCTCAAGGTCCTCGTCGACGCCGGGTATCTCACCCGCACCAAGCGCGGCACCTGGGCCTACTACCGGATCGTCCCCGGATCGCTCGACGCGATCGCCGGGCTCCTCACGGCCGTCTGAGCAGGCGAGGTCGGGCTCCACTGGCCCGAGCCAAGCCGCCTCGCGCATTCGCCGTCGCTCCTACCGGGATGCCCCCGGAGCGCTCGGCGCGGCCCCCGTCAGCTCGCGGCGGCGGCCGCCGCCTTCTGCCGCACCTTGCGGTACGGCTGCGCCTGGGTCTCTCCGACGAGCGTCGCGATGAGCTGCTCCGCCGACTTGTTGCCGCGGCTGAGCTTCGCGATGCGCCGCGTCCAGTTCCGGCCGCTGCGCAGCTGGCGCTCGCTGCGACCCTCCAGCGCGAAGAAGAGCCTCGCCTCCGGCGGCATGAGGTAGACCATGCCGTCAATGATCTTGCTCGCGGCCCATCGCTGCAGCGGGCCCTTCACCTGCGGGTTGCGCAGCGAGTACGCCCCGAGCGCCGCGGGGAAGACGAGCGCCTTCGACGGCAGCTCCGACTTGATGTAGGCGTCCAGCTCCGCGAAGGTCTCGAAGAACGGGCCGGGCACCTTGAGCTTCTCGGCACCGGTGTGCGACTCGACGACGAGACGGTCGGCGTCGGCCGTCGACAGCTCATCGGGTCCGAACTCCTGGTAGCCGCGCACGACGGACCAGATGTACGTCCACCACGTCCACTGCTGCCACTCGGTGACCTTCGCGATCTGGACATGGCCGTCCTTCGGATCGGTCCAGGTCGCGCGCTCATGGAGCCGGTCGACGTGCTCGGCCGCCGCGTCCGCGTGCGCCTTGTCGGCAAAGACCGAGTCGCGGAGGTACGCGGAGGTGCGCTGGAAGCGCGCGGTCATCTCCTCAGGCCCATCGCTCGTACCAGAGACCCGCATGAAGTGGGTCATCATGCCCGGGTCGAGCATCTGCAGGAAGACGGCGATCTGCGCGCCGAGCGACGAGCCCGGATCGGAGAAGACGCGCCAGGACACGCTCTGCGGCCCGTAGTAGCCATCGTCGGCGCGCGGTGCGTCCGCCAGTGATCGGCTCGGATACTGCTCTTCGGTCTGCGACATCGCGCTCGCCCCACCCCTCTTGTCGTCATCGCCAATCGTCATGGCTCACCGTAGTGGACAGGGCGTCCGCGACACACCGTCGGCAGGAGTCGTTCACCGGATCGTTCCCGGAAATCGCACTGCCCTGGATCTGCACAGGCAGTCGGCGCAGACTAGAGCCGGACCGCGATCGCGGTCCCCGGACGAGGGCACCCAGTACCCGGATCGCGACAAGACTGGCCGAGAGGTCAGTCATGCTCCCCTGGGTCATTCTCATCGTCTCCGGCGTCCTCGAGGCCGTGTGGGCCACCGCGCTCGGCCGCTCGGAGGGCTTCACGAAGCTCTGGCCGAGCGTCGTCTTCGGCGTCGCGCTCGTCATCAGCATGATCGGCCTCGCGATCGCGATGCGCGACATCCCGACCGGCACCGCCTACGCGGTCTGGGTCGGCATCGGCGCCTCCCTCACGGTCATCATCGCGATGGCGACCGGCGCCGAGCCCGTGAGCCTCATCAAGGTGCTGCTCATCCTCGGCCTCGTCGGCTGCATCATCGGCCTCAAGCTCGTCTCCGACGCCGGTCACTGACAGGTCGTCACCCGCGCCACGGGATGGCGGCGAGCGCGCTCAGTCGAGCGCTTGGCCGGCGCGTTCGCGGATGAGGAATGCGCATCCCGCGGCCGCGAGGAACGCGGCGGTGAACACGACGAACAGCACGGCCCGACCCCCCGCGAGCAGCAGGGGCGCGACGATGAACGGCACGATGATCGAGGCGATGCGCCCGACGCCCGCCGCCCAGCCCGCGCCCGTGCCGCGCACCGCGGTCGGGTACGACTCCGGGGTGATCGCGTAGAGCGCGCCCCACGCGCCGAGGTTGAAGAACGACAGCGCGAGGCCGAAGCCGATGATCGCGGGCTCCCCCGGCACCGTGCCGAAGAGCACGGCGGCCACGGCCGAGCCGACGAGAAAGACCGCGAGCGTCGTGCGCCGCCCCCACACCTCGATGAGCCAGGCGGCGACGAGGTACCCGGGCAGCTGCGCGAGCGTGATGACGAGGGTGAACCAGAATGCGGTGACGAGCGGGTAGCCGTCGGCGACGAGGATGGACGGGATCCAGAGGAACGCGCCGTAGTAGGCGAAGTTGACGAGGAACCAGACGAGCCAGAGGCCCGCCGTCGACGAGCGGAGTCCCGGCGCCCAGAGCCCGGCGACCCGCTGCCGGAGGCTCAGGGTCGGTCTCGCCGGGCGCGGCGCGGAGGCGCGCGCCTCCGCGACGGAGCGTCCCTCGCTCGCGGCATCGAGCTGCGCGAGCATCGCGTCCGCCTCGAAGCGGCGCACGATCGCCTCGGCCTCGTCGCGGCGGCCGCGCTGCAGGAGGTAGCGGACCGACTCCGGCATGCCGAAGCGCACCGCGGCCGAGTAGATTGCGGGCACCGCGCCGATGAGGAGCGCCCACCGCCAGCCGTCGGGTCCGAGCGGGACGACGAAGGTCCCGACGATCGCCTGCAGCAGCCAGCCGACCGCCCAGAACGCCTCGAGCAGCACGATGACCCGCCCGCGCACCTTCGCGGGCGCGAACTCGCTCATGTACGTCGAGGCCACCGGAAGCTCGGCGCCGAGGCCGAAGCCCGCGATGAAGCGGAAGAGCACGAGCGCCGCGACCGACCAGGCGAGCGCCGTGAGTCCGGTCGCGATGCCGAAGACGAGGAGCGTGATCGCGAAGACCGACCGGCGCCCGATGCGATCCGCGAGGAGGCCGCCGAGCGCGGCGCCGATCGCCATGCCGGCGAAGCCGATCGAGAGGATGAGCGGGCGCTCCTCGGCGGTCGCGAAGCCGTTCGCGACGAGCGCCGCGACGACGAACGACACGAGTCCGACGTCCATCGCGTCGAGCGCCCAGCCGAAGCCCGCCCCGAAGAGCAGTTTGAGGTGGCGCCGCGTGAACGGCAGCACGTCGAGGCGCTGCGTCAGCGTCGGCGGCTCGACACCGCCCGGCGAGCCGGACGTGCCGTCCGCCGCGGCTGAGTCGTCCGCCTGAGCTGCATCACCCACGCGGCAGATCATGCCAGGTCGCGCCCTGCGCGGATAGGGGATCGGGACGGGATTCGACATCGAGTCGAGATGACTCTAAGATCGTTCCCAGGAGTTAGAGTCATGCAGACACGAACATCGCCCCTGGCCCCTCCGCAGGAGTCCGCCCCCGCGGAGCCGATCCGCGTCGCCGTCTCGACCGTCATCTTCACTCTCCGCCGCGACGAGGCCACCGCCGGCGCCAGGCCCAGCGTCGTCATCCCGCTCGTCAAGCGCACCCGCGACCCCCACGCGGACCTCCTCGCCCTCCCGGGCGGCTGGCTCGACGCCGACGAGGAGCTCGCGGATGCCGCGGCCCGCACGCTCGCGGAGACCACCGGGCTCGCGCCGACGTATCTCGAGCAGCTCTACGCATTCGGTGCCGTCGATCGCTCGCCGAGCCGCGTCGTCTCCATCGTGTACTGGGCGCTCCTGCGCGCCGACGAGGCCGCCGCCGCCGCGGAGGTCGAGAACGTGACCTGGTGCGATGCCGCGCGACTGCCGCGACTCGCCTTCGACCACAACGCGATCATCGACTACGCCCTGTGGCGGCTGCGCAACAAGGTCGGCTACAGCCGCATCGCGCATGGGCTCGTCGCGGACGAGTTCACGATCGCCGACCTCCGCGAGGCGTACGAGGCCGTGCTCGGCCGCAGCCTCGACCCCGCGAACTTCCGCCGGCAGATCGAGGCCTCGGCCGCGCTCGTGCCGACCGACCGCGTCCGCACGGGCAGCCACCGCCCGGCGCGGATCTACCGCTCCAATCCCGACGTCGAGCTCGCCGACCGCGGGCCCCTCCCTGAGTCGAGGACACCATGACGATCACGACCGCCCGCCCCGCCGTGCCGACGCACCCCGTCACGGCGTCCGTCGACCAGCGGATCCGACTCATCACGAACGGTCGCGCGGCCGGGACGACCTGCACGCCCGACCTCGCGCGAGACCCCTGGGACATCGATGCCGAGCCGGGCTACGGCCCCGGCTCCTCGATGCACGACGTCATCCCGACGGGCGCGCCGCGCCAGGGCGCCCTGCCGGCCGCATATCGCGAGGCGCCGGAGGCCGAGCTCCACGAGCGCATCACCGCCGCGAAGGCGGCCCTCGGCGACCGCGTCGTCGTCCTCGGCCACTTCTACCAGCGCGACGAGGTCGTGCGGCACGCCGACTACGTCGGCGACTCCTTCCAGCTCGCGAACGCCGCGAAGGCGCACCCCGAGGCCGAGGCGATCGTCTTCTGCGGCGTGCACTTCATGGCGGAGACCGCCGACCTGCTCTCCGGCCCCGAGCAGGCCGTCATCCTGCCCAACCTCGCCGCCGGCTGCTCGATGGCCGACATGGCCGACATCGACACGGTCGAGGAATGCTGGGAGGCGCTCGAGGACGCGCTCGGCCCCCTCGATGTCCCCGGCCCCGACGGGCTCGTCGAGGTCGTCCCCGTGACGTACATGAACTCCTCGGCGGCGATCAAGGCCTTCGTCGGCCGCCACGGCGGCATCGTGTGCACCTCGTCGAATGCCGTGACGGTGCTCGAGTGGGCATTCGCGCGCGGGCGCCGCGTCCTCTTCTTCCCCGACCAGCACCTCGGGCGCAACACCGCGAAGGCGATGGGCGTGCCCCTCGAGCAGATGCCGATGTGGGACCCGCGCCGGCCGCTCGCCGACGCGGCGATCGAGGCGGCCCGCGTCATCCTCTGGCCGGGCTTCTGCAGCGTCCACAAGCGCTTCACGGTCGAGCAGATCGACCAGGCGCGCGCCGCGAACCCCGACGTCCGGGTCATCGTCCACCCCGAGTGCCCCATGCCGGTCGTCGACGCCGCGGATGAGGCGGGCTCGACCGACTACATCCGTCGGGCGATCGAGGGCGCGACCACGCCGACGAGCTTCGCGATCGGCACCGAGATCAACCTCGTGCAGCGGCTCGCCGCGCAGCACCCGCAGCACGAGATCGTCTGCCTCGACCCCGTCGTCTGCCCGTGCTCGACGATGTATCGGATCCACCCGGGCTACCTCGCGTGGGTGCTCGAATCGCTCGTCGCAGGCGAGGTCGTCAACCGGATCACGGTCCCCGCCGCCGACGCCGAGCACGCCCGCGTCGCGCTCGAGCGCATGCTCGCCGCCAAGCCCCCGGCCGCGGCATGAGCATCGCCGAGCGCCCGGCCGGCGCGCCGCTGCGCGTCCTCGTGGCCGGCAGCGGCATCGCCGGCCTCACCGCGGCGCTCCACGCGGCGCGGCAGCCGGGCGCGCGCGTCACGCTCGTCACGAAGGACGTCCTCGAGCACGCGAACACCCGCTTCGCGCAGGGCGGCATCGCCGGCGTGATGTTCGACGACGACCGCGCGCAGGACCACGTCCGGGACACCATGGTCGCCGGCGCCTGGCTGAACGACCCCGCCGCCGTCCGGCTCCTCGTGGCCGAGGGACCCGAGCGCATCCGCGAGCTCTCGGCCCTCGGGGTCGCCTTCGATCGCGAGGCAGACGGGACGTACGTCAAGGGGCTCGAGGCCGCGCATTCCTATCCGCGCATCCTCCACGCGGGTGGCGACGCGACCGGCTCCGCGATCGAGCGGGCGCTCGTCGCCGAGCTCCGGCGGCATGCCGTCGAGGTCATCGAGCACGCCTTCGTCGTCGACCTCGTGCTCCGCGACGGCCGGGTCGCGGGCGCCGAGCTGCTCCTCGACGACGAGCGGCATCTCGTGCTCGAGGCGGATGCGGTCGTGCTCGCGACCGGCGGCCTCGGCGAGCTCTACGCCCACAGCACGAATCCGCCGGTCGCGACCGGTGACGGGATCGCCGTCGCGATGCGCGCCGGCGCCGAGGTCGCCGAGCTCGAGTTCGTGCAGTTCCATCCGACCGTCCTCGCCGCGGGGGAGGCATTCCTGGTGTCCGAGGCGGTGCGCGGGGAGGGCGCGGTGCTCATCGACGACGAGGGCCGCCGCTTCGCCTTCGACCACCACCCGGACGGCGAGCTCGCGCCGCGGGATGTGCTCGCGCGCGCGATCGCGGGGCGCATGGCCGAGCAGGGCGGGCGGCCCGTGCGGCTCGACGCGACGGGGCTCGGCCGCGCATTCCTCGCCGAGCGCTTCCCGACCATCGACGCGGCGGTCCGGGCACGGGGCCTCGACTGGGCCGCCGAGCCGATCCCGGTCACGCCCGCGGCGCACTACCTCATGGGCGGCGTCGTCACCGATCTCGACGGCAGGACGACGGTGCCGGGCCTCTACGCGGTCGGCGAGGTCGCGCGCACCGGCGTGCACGGCGCGAACCGGCTCGCCTCGAACTCGCTGCTCGAGGGTGCGGTGTTCGGCGCCCGCGCCGGGGAGGCGCTCGGCCGCGACGCGGGCTCGGCCTCCTGGGCCTTCCCCGCGACCGAGCGCAGGCAGCATGCGCGAGGCCAGGCGATTGCGGGCGATGAGCGCCTGGTTTCGGGGATTCCGCCTGTGTTCGGGACGCCGGATGGCGACAGGGCCGCGGCCGGGGCGACGCCCGGCGCCCCATTCAGCCGCGCGGCGCTCCAGGAGCTGATGTGGCGGGAGGCCGGGCTCGTCCGGCACGGCGACGGTCTCCGGCGCGCGGCCGCGCAGCTCGCCGCCTGGCGCGCGACCGCGATCCCCCCGACAACCGAGGCCGAGCACGAGGACGCCAACCTCCTCCAGATCGGCATCGCGCTCGTCGATGCCGCGCTCGCCCGCACCGAGTCGGTCGGCGCGCACCACAGGGCCGATTCGACGAATGCGACGCCCGCCTCCCCCGCCCGGCGCGCGGCACCCGGCGCCTCCGTTGCGCATGTCGCCGCGGAGCGCGCAGTGTCGGCCACGAGGGCCCGCGGACCCCACCTCGCCCCCGAACCCCTGGAGCCGGCCCGATGATCTCCCGACACGAACTCGAGCGCATCGTGCACGACGCCCTCGACGAGGACGCCCCCTGGGGCGACCTCACGAGTGAGGCGCTCATTCCCGCGGATGCTGTCGCGACGGCGACGCTCGCCGCGCGGGAGCCGGGCGTGTTCGCGGGCGGGGCGGCCTTCGCCGCCGCGTTCCGCCTCACCGACCCGACGATCCAGGTGCGGGAGCTCGCCGCCGACGGCACGCGCTTCGCGGCGGGCGAGCGGCTCGGCGAGGTCCGCGGCCCGGCCCGCGCCGTCCTCACGGCGGAGCGCGTCGGCCTCAACCTCGCCCAGCGCATGAGCGGCATCGCGACGCTCACCGCCGCGCACGTCGCCGCCGTGACCGGCACGAATGCGCGGGTCACCGACACCCGCAAGACGACGCCGGGCCTCCGCGCGCTCGAGCGGGACGCCGTCCGCGCCGGCGGCGGCCAGAACCACCGCCGCACGCTCTCCGACGCGGTGCTCGTCAAGGACAACCACCTCGCCGTCCTCCTCGAGCGCGGCCTGTCGGTCACGGACGCCCTGCTCGCGGCGCGCGCCCGGCTCCCCCACACAACGCACCTCGAGGTCGAGGTCGACCGCCTCGACCAGATCGAGGCGGTGCTCGCGGCGGGCGTCGACACGATCATGCTCGACAACTTCAGCCTCGCCGACCTCCGGGCCGGCGTCGCACAGGTCGCGGGGCGCGCGCTCGTCGAGGCGAGCGGCGGCGTGAGCCTCGAGACGATCGGCGCGATCGCCGAGACGGGGGTCGACCTCATCTCGGTCGGCGCGCTCACGCACTCGGCGAGGGCGCTCGATCTCGGCCTCGACATCCGCGTCGCCGCGGACGGCTGAGCCGCGACCAGATGACGGAGCAGGCGATGCGCTATCTCGACCACGCCGCGACCGCCCCGGTGCGCCCCGAGGTGCTCGAGGCGATGCTCCCGCACCTCACGACTGAGTTCGGCAACCCGTCGAGCCATCACGAGGTCGGCGAGCGGGCCGCCGCGGCGCTCGATGACGCGAGGCGGCGGGTCGCCGTCGTGCTCGGCATGCGACGCAACGACATCGTCTTCACCTCCGGCGGCACCGAGGCGAACAACCTCGCCGTCAAGGGCATCGTGCTCGCCGCGCTCCTCGAGCGGGGCGCCCGCCACCTCGTGACCACCCCGATCGAGCACGAATCGATCCTCGCCTCCGCCGAGCACCTCGCCAGGGTGCACGGCGTCGAGGTGACGATGCTGCCCGTCGACGCGGGCGGCCGGGTCGCGCCAGCGCACGCCGCCGAGGCGATCCGACCGGACACCGCGCTCCTCGCGATCGGCTACGCGAACAACGAGGTCGGCACGATCCAGGACCTTCCGGGCATCGCGGCCGCCGTCGGCGCGGCGGCCCGCGAGCTCGGGGCCCGGG
>CAKUJB010000053.1 GCA_934661165.1 uncultured Microbacteriaceae bacterium
TTCCTCATCGACGCGAAGATCGAGGGCTTCGCCTCGCCGCTCATGGAGCAGGACATGCACTGACGCGCCACGCGCATTCGTCCCCTCGCGTCCCGCATTCGTCCCGTCACGCCTGCGCGAATGGCGGGCGAATGCGCGAATGGCGGGTCTGCGCACGCCCAGGCCCGCCATCGGGTGCGTCGCCCGCCATTCACGTCGAGAGGAATGCGCGGACGGGCGCGACCGGCACGGCGTGCTGATCCGAGCGGCGCGCCTCAGCGGTGGAGTCCGCGCTCGATCGCACCGATGATCCGGCCCGCCGTCTCGGGCCATCGCCGCAGGATCTGCACGAAGTCGAAGCGCAGCGGCGTGCAGTCGTGCAGGCGCAGCAGGGCGTCGTGCGCGATATCGGACCGCCGCTGCCGTGCATCCCGGTGGTACTCGTAGCCGTCCGCCTGCACGACGAGACGGTCGCCGATGAGGAAATCGACACGATGTCCCAGCAGCGGCACCTGCTGTCGGAACGGGATGCCGAGCTCGAGCAGGCCGTGCCGGAGCACGGACTCCAGCGGGGACTCGGACAGCGCCGTCGCCGTGCGGGCGAGCCCGCGCGCCGCGTCACCGTGCCACGGCGCCGCCCGGAGTGCCGCGGGTGAGATCCGACCGCGCCGCAGCGCGGACTCCCACACGACGAGCGCATCCCGTGGCGCGAGGCAGGTCGCCACATGGGCGAGGACGTCGAGGATCGGCACGACGAGCGGGTCGATCGGCTCGCCGATGAGCTCGGCGCGATGCATCCGCAGTCCTGCGACGCCGCGCGCATTCGCGTGTCCGGGCCGCCACAGATGCAGGCGCTCGTCGGGCTCGAGCACCTCGATGCCGAGGTGCTCGGCGGCCGTGACGCAGGTGAGCCGGCCGTGATGCCGTGCTGCGTCGCGCAGCAGTGGTGGGGCGACGTTCGTCGCGACCCAGGCGCGGCCGACGGCCTCGAGCCCGGCGAGTCGGATGTGGCGCGAGGTGAAGCCCGCCCTCGCCAGGTCGCGGCGATGCGCGATCCCGCGATGCGCATCGAGCCAGGCACGTGGGTCCACGCGCCGAGTCTGGCGCGCGCGCCGTTGCGGGACGGGCCGAGGCCGAGGAACCTGTGGACAGTCCCGGCCGACCGCCGCCTGTGGGGGACCTGTGGCGGCGACGCCGCGCATTCGTCCCGTCGCGAATGGCGGGTGAATGCGCGAATGGCGGGCCTGCGCATTCGCAGACCCGCCATTCGGCGCATTGCCCGCCACTCAGCGCAGGGCTCCGAGTGAGCCCGCCCAGTGGCGGATCGGCTCAGCTGGCGTAGCCGGTGCGCCAGCCGCCCTGGTACTCGCCGCGCGCGGTCTCCGCGTAGGGGACCGGCGAGACGATCGCGCGGACGGCGACCTGGCGGTGCGGCTCGACCGTCGTCTTGCCCGAGTTGGGCTGCTCGCCCCACAGGACGCGGACCTCGGCGCCGAGTGGCACATCGGGGTTGACCGTCGCCAGCGAGAGCCCGCGGCGCTCATTCGCCGTGACGCCGGTGAAGAGCGAGAGGCCCACGACGTTGTCGTCCGCATCCACCACGGCGTCGAAGTTCGACGAGCCGTAGTTCGCGTTCGGCAGGTCGAAGAACATCGCTGGCTCCTGGTCGCGGTCGACGAACGACGCCCAGATCGCGGCGAGGTCCTCGTCGTTCCAGGCGAGCGTCACCTTGCGGCGCTGCGTGGCCGGGTCGATCGCCTCGAGCGCGTCGCGGCCGATGAAGTCGTGGTCGAACTTCACGAACGAGCCGTAGCCGAGCTCCCACGGGTTGAGGTAGTAGTCCTCGATGTTGTCCGAGACGAACGAGCCGGCGAGCGCGTTGATCGCCTCGTAGGACTTGACACCCGACCACTCGCGGAAGCCGCGCTCGGCCTCGGAGGAGTAGATCGCCGGCAGCGGCGAGGGGATCCAGCCGGACTCGAGCGTGTTCGAGGAGTAGGCACGCGAACCGCAGGGCTCGATGCCGAACTCGGCGCCGGCCTCGAGGATGAGCTCGCGGACGCGGCCGTGCTGCTCGTAGGGGCCCCAGATCTCCAGGCCCGGCGCGCCGGCCATGCCGTGGCGCAGCGTGCGGATGTTCAGCCCGGCGACCTCGAGGTGGCCCATGTGGAAGAACTTGACCTGCTCGACCTTGCGGCCCGCGAGCTTCTCGATGATGTCCCAGGCCTTGGGGCCCTGGATCTGGAAGCGGTAGGAGGTGCGGGTGACGGCCTGGCCGTAGGGACGGGAGTTCGAGCGGTCGTCGTAGCGGGTCTCGACGTCGTAGCCGCCGGTCTCCGCCTGGTACTGCAGCCAGTTGGCGCCGGGGGCGCGGCCGACGTAGACGAGGTCGTCCTGCGCCTCGTGGAAGAGAATGCCGTCGCCGATGACGCCGCCGTTCGAGGCGACGGGGACGAACTGCTTCGCGCGGTCGACGGGGAAGTTCTCGAAGGAGTTGATGCCCGTCTCGGTGAGCAGGCGCAGCGCGTCGGGGCCCTTGACGTAGAAGTTGACCATGTGGTGCGTCTGGTCGTAGAGCACCGCGGTCTCGCGCCAGGCCTTCTGCTCGCGGCGCCAGTTCGTGAACTCGGCCGGGACGACCGGGTAGATGTACGTGCCGAGCTTCGAATTGCGAAGCAGGTCGACCGGGTTGCCGACCTCGTCGAGCAGCTGCTGGAGGTTCTCAGCCATCGTTGACTTCTCCCTTGAAGGTGAGGAATGCGCGGACTCGCGCCGGGTGGTGTGTCGCGCCGAGTGTAGCGCAGAAAATACCTATCGCCATAGGTATTTTCGAGATTGTGAACAATATCGGCGACGGTCGTGGGTGATAATGGTCCGGACCCGATCACCCGTCCTGAGGAGGCCCACCCCATGTCCACGATGCTCGTCGTCAGCGCCCACGCGGGCGACTTCGTCTGGCGCGCGGGGGGCGCGATCGCGTCCCACGTGCTCCGCGGCGGCCGTGCCGTGGTCGTCTGCCTCTCCTACGGTGAGCGCGGGGAGTCCGCGAGCCAGTGGCTCCAGGGCAAGACCCTCGAGGAGATCAAGGCGATCCGTGCGGAGGAGGCGCAGGCGGCCGCCGACGCCCTCGGCGCCGAGATCCGCTTCCTCGACCTCGGCGACTACCCGCTGCGGGAGTCCGACGCGTCGATCGTCGCGCTCGTCAAGGTCATGCGCGAGGTCCAGCCGGACATCGTCCTCACCCACCCGCTCGAGGACCCGTACAACGGCGACCACCCCGCCGCGGCGCGGATGACGCTCGAGGCGCGGGTCCAGGCGCAGGCGATCGGCGTCGCTGTCGACGGCCGCACGCCGACGAAGGACGAGATCATCGGCGCCCCGCCCGTCTTTTTCTTCGAGCCGCACCAGCCCGAGATGTCCGGCTTCAAGCCCGAGGTGCTCCTCGACGTCACCGCCGGCTGGGACCGCAAGCAGGCCGCGATGGAGACGCTCCCCGCCCAGAAGCACATGTGGGAGTACTACACGCAGCTCGCGATCCGCCGCGGCGTCCAGCTCAAGCGCAACGCGGGCCCGAACCTCGGCCTGCCGGTCTCGATCATGGCCGAGGCCTACATGCGGTACTACCCGCAGGTCACCGACACGCTCGCGTAGGACGGAGACGCGCATGGCACGGCACAGGATCGTCACGGGGCACCCGAAGGCGGACGCCGCGGTCGCCGCAGCGCTCGCGCAGTACGGCTCCGCGACGGTGCACGAGGCGATGGGGCGCATCGGCTATGCCGGACACCGCATTCGTCCCGTCCAGCAGGGCGCCGCGATCGCCGGCACCGCGGTGACCGTCAGCTGCGCCCCCGGCGACAACCTCATGATCCACGCGGCGATCGAGCAGGCGGGCGAGGGCGACGTCATCGTCGTCGTGCCCGTCACCGACTCGGCGTTCGGCTTCATCGGGGAGCTCATGGCGACGCAGATGCAGGTGCGCGGCGTGCGCGGCTACGTCACCTCGGGCGGCGTGCGCGACACGGACGAGCTGCGCCGCATGGGCTTCCCCGTGTGGTCGAAGTACGTCGCGGCCGAGGGCACCGTCAAGGACACCCCTGGCTCGGTCAACGTCCCGGTCGTGCTCGACGGCGTCCTCGTCGAGCCGGGCGACGTCGTCGTCGCGGACGATGACGGGGTGACGATCGTGCCGCGGCGGCTCGCGGCCGAGGCGCTCGCGGCGTCGAAGGCCCGCGCCGAGCGCGAGGCCGCCGCCCGTCGCCGCTACTACGACGGCGAGATCTCGATGGACGTCAACGGCCTGCGCCCGGTCATGGCCGAGCTCGGCATCGAGACGGTCGCATGGAGCGAGTCGACGGAGTCGTCCCGGTGAGCCTCGCGTCCGAGGGGATCCCCGCCATGCTCATGCGCGGCGGGACCTCGAAGGGCGCGTTCTTCCTCGCCGAGGACCTGCCGGCCGATCGCGCGGAGCGGGACCGCGTGCTGCTCGAGATCATGGGCACCCCCGACCCGACGCAGATCGATGGCGTCGGCGGCGCGCACCCGCTGCGCTCGAAGGTCGCGATCGTCTCGCGCTCGGCCGAGCACGGCGTCGACCTCGACTACCTCTTCCTCCAGGTCGGCGTCGACGAGCCGACGGTCGCCGACGCGCAGACCTGCGGCAACATCGTCGCGGGCGTCGGCCCCTTCGCCGTCGAGCGCGGCCTAGTCGAGCCCGGCGCGGCCACGACGAGCGTGACGATCCGGCTCGTCAACACAGGCGACCTAGCCGTCGAGACCTTCGCGACGCCCGGCGGCCGCGTCGACTACGCGGGCGACACCGCGATCGACGGCGTGCCCGGCACGGCCGCCGCCGTCGAGATCGAGCTCGGCGGCAGCGCGCCGACGAAGGCCGTGCTGCCGACCGGTCGCCTCCGCGACGAGCTCGACGGCCGCGAGGTCACGCTCGTCGACAACGGCATGCCCGTCGTGCTGCTGCGCGGCGAGGACTTCGGCGTCGCGGGCGACGAGACCCCGGCCGCGCTCGAGGCACGCGCCGACCTCCGGGCGGCGCTCGAGTCGATCCGACTGCAGGCCGGTGAGCTCCTCGGCCTCGGCGACGTCGCCGAGCAGACCGTGCCGAAGCTCGTGCTGCTCACCGCCCCGCGCGACGGCGGCGCGGTGGCGACCCGCACATTCATCCCGCATCGCGTCCACACCTCGATCGGCGTGCTCATGGCCGCCTCGGTCGCCGCGGGGATCGCGATCCCCGGCACGGTCGCCGACGGCATCGCCGTCGTCGGAGCGGACGAATGCGGTGTTGGCGGCGCGCTCGTCATCGAGCATCCGAGCGGGTCGTTCACGTCGAAGGTGCGACTCGTGCGCGCCGAGGACGGGGCGTGGCTCGGCTCGAGCATCTCGATCCGCACCGCCCGCAAACTCTTCGACGGCCGCGTCTTCCCGCGGTCGTAGTCTGGAACCCAAGCACTCAAGGAGGACCCTCCGATGGCCGATCTCGCACAGCACGACCTCTCGCACCTCGGTGCCGTCGAGCTCTTCACCCCCAAGTTCGAGGAGAGCCGCTGGTTCTTCGAGGAGCTGCTCGCGATGCGCGTCGTCGCGGAGCAGGGCGACTCGATCTACCTGCGCTGCTGGGACGAGTACGAGCTGTACACCATCAAGCTCACGGCGAGTGACACGAACGGCGTCGGCCGCACCCTGTATCGCGCGGGCTCCCCGGAGGCGCTCGAGCGCCGGGTCGCCGCGATCGAGGCGGCGGGGCTCGGCAAGGGCTGGCGCGAGCCGGAGGTCGGCGTCGGTCGCTCCTACGAGTTCGAGGACCCGGACGGGCACCTCATGGCGATCTACTACGACACCGAGTTCTACACACCGGACGACGAGGACCGGCCGGCGCTCAAGAACCAGGCGGCCCGCTTCCCCGGCAAGGGCGTCAACGCCCGTCGCCTCGACCACATCAACTACCTCGCCTCGGACGTCGACGCGGTCGGCGAGTTCTGGCGGGACGTGATGGACGCGCGCGAGTCCGAGCGCGTCCGGCTCGACGACGGCCGCTACGCGGCGTGGTGGTTCCGCTTCCACCAGAAGTCGTACGACGTCGTGTACTCGGACGACTGGTCCCGCCAGCGCGGCCGCTTCCACCACATCGCCTTCGCGCCGGACACCCGCGAGGACATCCTCAAGGCCGCCGACATCATGCTCGAGAACGGCATCTACATCGAGTACGGCCCCTACAAGCACGCGATCAACCAGACGTTCTTCCTGTACGTCTGGGAGCCGGGCGGGAACCGCATCGAGTTCGCGAACGCGGGCGCGCGCCTCATCCTCGCCCCCGACTGGCCGGTCGTCCAGTGGTCGCAGGCCGAGCGGGCGAAGGGCCAGGCGTGGGGGATGAAGACCGTCGCCACGTTCCACACCCACGGCACCCCGTACGTCGAGAACCAGGAGCAGATCGACGCGGACGCCCTCGCCGGCAAGCACTGATCGCCGCCGGCGCGATGGTGGCCGTCGGTGACGCCGCCGCATGGTCGGAGGCGGACTGGTCGGCGCGGATGCGGGCGGATTTCCCGTATCGCCCCGGCCGCGTGTACCTCGAGTCGGCCGGTGCCGGGCTTCCGGTGCCCGGGGCGGCGGAGGCGGCCGCCGAGCACTTCCGGGAGCTCGGGCGGCTCGGCGCGAAGGGGCAGCCGGGGTGGCACGATCGCGCCGCGCAGCTGCGCGATCGCACCGGGCTGCTGCTCGGCGTGCCCGCCTCGGAGGTCCAGTTCTTCCGAGGCACGAGCGAGCTCCTCATCCTCGCCGCCGCGAGCATCCGCTGGCGTCCAGGCGATGAGATTCTCGTCCTGCAGGACGACTTCCCCTCCGTCCGGCTGCCGTGGGCACAGGCGGAGGCGGCGGGCGCGGTCATGCGCTGGGTCGAGTCCGGCGACCGCGAGGCGCGTACCGAGCAGTTGCTGACGGCGATCACGCCGCGGACCCGGGTCGTGGCGGTCACGCACGTGCACGCCACGACGGGCACGCGGGTGGACCTCGGCCGGCTCGGCCGAGCCTGCCGGGAGGTCGACGCGCTCCTGCTCGTCGACGGCATCGAGGCGCTCGGTGCGGTGCCGGTCGATCTCGAGCACGTCGACGTCTACAGCGCGGCCGTCTTCAAGTGGCTGCTGTCCGGGATGGGCCTCGGGGTCGGCTACGTGAGCCCGCGGGCGCGCGAGGCGATGACGCCGGCGAGCCGCGGCTATCGCAATCCGCCACCGAGCGACCGGCTCGAGTACATGGAGCCGCCGTTCCCGCTCCTCGACGTGTTCGCCCGGACCCTCGACTACGTGGGTGAGCTGGGCTGGCCCGCGGTGCACGCGCGCGTCGATGCGCTCGCCGCATCGGTGCGGCACGTGCTCGCCGAGGCCGGCCTCGAGATCGTCACGCCGGCGAATGCGCGGGCCGGCATCCTCAGCGCCCGGCATGCGGACGCGGGCGGGCTCGTCGACGAGCTCGCGGCGCGCGGCATCGACGTCATACACAAGTTCGGCCTGCTGCGCGTCTCGCCCCACTTCTACAACACGCACGAGGACGTCGAGCGCTTCGCCGCGGCGCTCGGCGAGGCGCTCGCGGCGCGGCGTCAGCGGCCGAGGTCCTCGAGCACGTCCGCGAAGGACGTCGCGAAGCGCCGGATCTCGTCCCGCGTGTTGTAGAAGTGCGGGGAGACGAGGGTCCGGCCCTCCTTGTCCGAGACGGAGATCCGCCGATCCTGCAGCGCGGCCGCGATCGCCGCCGAGTCCGGCACCTCCAGGCTCACGACGCCGGCGCGGCACTCGAACGGCGTGAGCGGCCGGACGCCGACGGCCGCGAGCTCATCGAACGCGGCCGCGGTGAGCCGCTCGACGCGCCCGTGGACCACGTCCCAGCCGAGCTCCTCGAGGTAGGCGAGCGAGGCGTCGACCACGTAGAGCCCCGGCAGGTTCGCCGCCGTGTAGTCGAGCCGGTCGCTCGGCGGCGGGTTCCGGTAGCTGCGGAAGACGGGGTCGAGGCGCGCGCGAGCGCGCTCGCCCACGACGCCGACCGCGGTCCCGAAGCCGGACAGCAGCCACTTGAAGACGCCCGCGCCGTACACGTCGACGTCGGTGAGGTCGACGGGGACCGCGCCGAGCGCCTGGATGCCGTCGACGACGAGGAGCGCGTCGACTTCCCGACAGGCCCGTCCGATTCGCTGCAGATCGAGTCGCACGCCCGTCCAGGGGTGCACGTGGGAGACCGAGACGATGCGCGTGCGCTCGGTGATCGCCTCGAGGAGCCGGTCCTCGCGCTGCGCGGGATCGGCGACATCGAGCTGGACGAATCGCGCGCCCGGGGCGGCATGCCGCTGCCACGGCAGCACGTTGCACGGATAGTCGTCGGCGAAGCCGAGCACCTCCTCGCCGGCGTGCCAGCGCGCGCTCGCGGCGACGAGGTTGATGATCTCGCTCGTGCTCCGGAAGAACCCGATCTCTTCGGGTGCGACGCTGAGGAGCCGGCCGAGGCGGCCCCGCGCGCTCGTCTCGACCGCCCGCCAGGAGGGCCACGCGTCGCAGCCGCGTCGTGCGACCTCGCGGTAGTAGGTCCCGGCGGCGCTCGCGGCACCGGGCACCGGCAGGCCCGTGCCCGCGGACTGCAGGTAGGTCCAGCCGTCCTCGACGGCGAAGTCGGCCGCGAGGCGCCGCTCGAGCTCCGGATCGTCGAGGCGGCGCGCCGTCGACGACGTCACTGGACCGCGGTCGCCTCGAACTCGACGAGCATGTCCGGGTGCGCGAGGCTCGTGACGCCGAGCAGCACACCCGGTGCCTTGCACCCGACCTTCGCGAGGTACTCGGTGACGGCGGCGTTCGCCGTGCTGCGGAACTCGTCGAGGTGACTCGCGACGACGTACCAGTTGAGGCGGACGACCTGGTGCCATTCATAGCCGGCCTCGGCGAGGGCGACCCCGGTCTTGTCGAGCGCGGCGATCGACTGCGCCGTGACGTCGCCGATGTGGAGCGCGGCGCCGCCGACCTGCGTCGCGGTCGTGCCGGACAGCCAGAGGATCCTCGTGCCCGTGCTCTCGATGCCGCCCTGCAGGTAGGCGCGCTGGTCGTCGCCCGGCCAGGGGGCGATGATCCGACGGTCGCTGCTCATATCCGGTCCTCCTCGACGTGACGGCGCCGTGCCGGCGCCATCCGCACCGTACGGTGCGGGCCGCGCGCGGACAACCGCGACTTCCACGCGCTGGAAGCGGCCGTCACGCGAAGTACCGCAGCCACACGTACAGCCACGCGGCCGCCGTCGTGACGAGGACGGTGAGCATGCCGTACTTCGTGAACTCCCAGAACGAGATCCGGTAGCCCGCGCGCGCGGCGATGCCGATCGCGACGACGTTCGCGCTCGCGGCGATGGCAGTGCCGTTGCCGCCGAAGTCGGCGCCGAGCGCGAACGCCCACCAGATGCCCTGCTCGGCCAGCGGCGGCGCGCCGGCGACGACCGCCTCGACGATCGGGAGCATCGTCGCGACGTACGGGATGTTGTCGAAGAGGGCGCCGAGGATCGCGGAGCCCCAGAGCACCGAGGTCGCCGCGAGGAACCAGTCGTCGCCGACCGCCTCCGCCGCCCATTCGCCGATCGTCCCGATGACCCCCGTCGAGACGAGGCCGGCGACCATGATGAACAGGCCCATGAAGAACACGAGGGTGCGCCACTCGATCTCGGCGAGCGCGTCGTGGAGCGTCGGCCCGGCGATGAGCACCATGACGCCGGCGCCGAGCATCGCGACGATCGACGGCTCGATGTCGACGAAGGCGTGCAGCATGAAGCCGACGATCATGAGGCCGAGCACGATCATCGAGCGCACGAGGAGCTTCGGGTCGACGATCGCCGCGCGGGCGTCGAGCGCCATGACCTCCTGGATCCGCTCCGGGTGGTACTCGAAGGACTTCCGGAACAGCATCCTGGTCAGCAGCACGAAGCCGGCGAAGATGATGATGACGATCGGCGACATGTGGATGAGGAAGTCCATGAAGGAC
>CAKUJB010000054.1 GCA_934661165.1 uncultured Microbacteriaceae bacterium
GCGATGCCGTGGTCCTCGAGCTGGCGGACCTTGTCCGGGTTGTTCGTGATGAGCCGGACGCGGCGGGCGCCGAGATCGTCGAGGATGCGCGCGGCGCCCTCGTACGAGCGGCGGTCGACGGGCAGGCCGAGCGCCGTGTTCGCGTCGACCGTGTCGAAGCCGTCCTCCTGGAGGCGGTAGGCGCGGAGCTTGTCGACGAGGCCGATGCCCCGGCCCTCGTGGCCGCGGAGGTAGATGACGATGCCGCCCTGGGCGGCGACCGTCTCGAGCGCGGCGTCGAGCTGCGGCCCGCACTCGCACTTGAGCGAGCCGAAGGCCTCGCCCGTCAGGCACTCGGAGTGGAGCCGCACGAGCGGCGTCTCGCCGACCGGGTCGCTGATGAGCGCGAGGTGGTCGTAGCCCGTGCCGGCGTCGCGGTACGCGCGGATGCGGAACTCCCCGTGCGTCGTCGGCACCGTCGTCTCGGCGCGGAGCGAGACCGGGGGCAGGCGGCGGACGACCTCGCCCGCGGGCCGGCCCTCGAGGTGGGCGATGAGGTCGGCGATCGTCACAACCGGGTAGCCGGTCGCCTCGCCGAGCTCGAGGATCTCCGGCAGCCGCATCATCGTGCCGTCGTCGTTGACGAGCTCGCCGATCGCGCCGACCGGCGGCAGCCCCGCGAGCTGCATGAGCTCGACGGCGGCCTCCGTGTGGCCGGCGCGCTCGCGGACGCCGCCGGGGACGGCGCGCAGCGGCAGGATGTGGCCGGGGCGGATGAGATCGCCGGGCTCCGAGGCGGGGTCGGCGAGGACGTTGAGCGTCCGGGCGCGGTCGGCGGCGGAGATGCCCGTGCCGACGCCGGTGGCGGCGTCGACGCTCACGGTGTACGAGGTCGCGCGCGGGTCCTGGTTCACCGTGACCATGGGCGGCAGCTCGAGGCGGTCGGCGAGGCTCGCCGGCATCGGCGCGCAGAGGTACCCGGACGTGACGCGCACCATCCAGGCGAGGACCTCGGGCGTCGCGAGGGCGGCGGCGATGATGACGTCGCCCTCGTTCTCCCGGTCGGCGTCGTCGACGACGAGAACAGGTCGGCCCTCGGCGAGCGTCTCAAGGGCATCGGGGATGTCGGACAGCGGCATTCAGGCCTCCGCTTCGGGGGTGGGGCGGGCGTCGTCGACGGCCGGGTGGATCGATGGGGACGAATGCGCGGGTCCGATCCCGAACTCCGCGAGCCGCGCGACGTGGCGGGCGAGCAGGTCGGTCTCGAGGTTGACGACGTCGCCGACGGCGAGCCCGCCGAGGGTCGTCGCGACGAGCGTCTCGGGGATGAGGCTCACCTCGAACCAGTCGCGGCCCGCGTCGCTCACGGTGAGGCTCACGCCGTCGACCGTGATGGAGCCCTTCGCGGCGACGAGCGGGGCGAGCTCGGCGTCGAGGCCGAAGCGGATGACCCGCCATTGCGCGCCGGGGCGGATCTCGAGGACCGGGCCGGTGCCGTCGACGTGGCCCTGCACGATGTGCCCGCCGAGGCGGCCGTGCGCGGGCATCGCGCGCTCGATGTTGACGGGCGTGCCGGGTCCGCGGCGTCCCATCGCCGTGACGTCGAGCGTCTGGCGCATGACGTCGGCGGTGAAGCGCTCGTCGTCCCACTCGATCACGGTGAGGCACACGCCGCCGACCGCGATCGAGGCGCCGTGCTCGGCGTCCGCGACGGCCTTCGGCGCCCGGATCGTCACCCGCGCCCCGTCCCCGGAGGGCGCGACGGCGACGACCTCCCCGATCTCCTCGATGAGCCCCGTGAACATCTCAGTCACGCTCCTTCTTCAGGTGTGTCGGGCGGTTTTCAGGTGCAGCGGGGGTCTCGGCCCCCGATTCGGCCGGATCCGGCGCCCCGGACATGAAAAGCGGGCGGAGAGTCAGGGCGAGGTCGGGGCCGAGGCGGCGGACGTCGCGCAGGTCGAGGCGGACGGCATCGGCGATGCCGCCGAGGCCGAGGTCGCCGATCGCGGTGCCGGGGCCGCCGAGGAGCGCGGGGGCGAGGTAGACGCGGAGCTCGTCCGCGAGGCCCTCGCGCAGCACGGCGCTCGTGAGCGCGGGGCCCGCCTCGACGAGGACGCGGAGCTCGCCGCGCTCGTACGTCTCGCGGAGCACCGCCTCGAGCGGCGCGTCGCCGGCCTCGACGAGTCCGGCGGGGTGGGTGCGCAGCCGGGCGCCGTCCGGCACGTGGCGGCGGCCGACGACCACCGGCACCGGCTGGTGGGGGAGCAGCTCGCCCGCGGCGTCGCGCGCGGTGAGCGACGGGTCGTCGTCGAGCACCGTGCCCGTGCCGGTGAGGATCGCGTCCGCGTCGGCCCGGAGCAGGTGGCCGTCGGCGCGCGCGGCGGGGCCCGTGATCCACTGGCTCGTGCCGTCGGCCGCCGCGGCGCGCCCGTCGAGCGTGCTCGCCCACTTCACGGTCACCCAGGAGCGTCCGCGCCGCTGCGCGACGAGCCACCACTCGATGAACCGCCCGACCTCCTCGGCGTGCACCCCGCCGATGACTTCGACACCCGCGGCGCGCAGCCGCTCGGCGCCGCCCCCCGACGCCTGGCCGGGGTCGTCGACCGCGTACACGACGCGTCGGATGCCGGCCTCGATCAGGGCGAGCGCGCACGGCCCGGTGCGACCGGTGTGGTTGCAGGGCTCGAGCGTGACGATCGCGGTGTGCGCGCGTCGGCCGCCGAGCTGTGCGATCGCGTCGACCTCGGCGTGCGGGGTGCCGGCGCCGCGGTGCCAGCCCTCGGCGATCGCGTTGCCGACGTCGTCGAGCAGGAGGCAGCCGACTTGCGGGTTGCCGCCCGTGCGCGGCCCGTTCGCGGCGAGCGAGAGCGCGTGGGACATCGCGGGCTCATAGCGGGCGCGCGTCGCGGCCATCGCGGCGGGCGACGGCGTCACTGCGCGACGCAGTTCGTCATTCATCCATCGCCTCCCATGCCGCCTCCCATCCGGACTCGGCGCCTGCCGGGCCCCTCACGGGAACACGACCTGCCGCCATCACCGTCGGTGCCGGAGTTCCACCGGCTCAGGCCTGCGCAGTGCAGACGTCGCGGACTGTGACCGCCGGTTCGGATTCTCACCGACCCTGGAGCATGTGCCCGACGAGTCTATCGCGGCTGCGGGTCGTGGTATTCCCGCGTGCGCGGGATGTGGTGCGCCGCGAGGCGCGCCAGGTCTCGGGCTCAGCGGCGCTTCGGGAGGAAGCCGATGCGGTCGTACACCGTCGCGAGCGTCGCGTCGGCCATCTCCGCGGCGCGGTCCGCGTTCGCCGCGAGGATCCGGTCGAGCTCGGCGGGGTCGGCGAGGAGCTCGAGCGCGGCGGTGCGGATGGGACCGAACGTCTCGGCGACGACCTCGGCGAGCCCCGTCTTGAAGTCGCCGTAGCCCCGGCCCGCGTACTCCTGCTCGATCGAGTCGATGCCCCGCTCGGTGAGCGCCGAGTAGATCGTGAGCAGGTTCGACACGCCGGGCTTCGACGACGGGTCGTAGCGCACGGAGCCCTCGGAGTCGGTCGTCGCCGACTTGATCTTCTTCGCGCTCACGGCGGGGTCGTCGAGGAGCCAGACGACGCCCTTCTCGCTCGAGGCCGATTTCGACATCTTCGAGGTCGGCTCCTGCAGGTCGTAGATCCGGGCCGAGTCGGCGGGGATCATCGGCTCGGGGATGACGAAGGTCTCGCCGAAGCGCGAGTTGAAGCGCGTCCCGAGGTCTCGGGTGAGCTCGACGTGCTGCTTCTGGTCGTCGCCGACCGGCACGACCTCGGCGTCGTAGAGGAGGATGTCGGCCGCCATGAGGATGGGATACGTGAAGAGGCCGACGCTCGTCTTGTCGGCGCCCTGCCGGGCCGACTTGTCCTTGAACTGCGTCATCCGGCTCGCCTCGCCGAAGCCCGTGATCGTGTTGAGCACCCACGCGAGCTCGGCGTGCGCGGACACCTGCGACTGGACGAAGAGCACGGCCTTCGCCGGGTCGATGCCCGCGGCGATGTACTGCGCGGCGGTGCGTCGGGTCGCCTCGCGCAGCTGCGCGGGGTCCTGCTCGACGGTGATCGCGTGGAGGTCGACGACGCAGTACACCGCGTCGTACGTCTCCTGGAGCTCGCGCCACTGGAGGAGCGCCCCGATGTAGTTGCCGATCTGGAGCGAATCGGCGGAGGGCTGCATTCCGGAGAACAGGCGCGGCTTCGTCACCCGATCATTCTCCCAGGTGTCGGCGCTCGCCCCGTGCGGGACGAATGCGCGGCTCAGATCGCGTAGTCGACGACGACGGGCGCGTGGTCCGACCAGCGCGCGTCGTAGGACGGGTAGCGGTCGACGCGGTAGTCGACGACGCGCTCCGCGAGGGCGGGCGTCGCGACGTGGTAGTCGATGCGCCAGCCCGTGTCGTTGTCGAAGGCCTGGCCGCGGTTCGACCACCAGGTGTACGGCCCCTCGACCTCGCCGGCCCACCGCCGGCCGACGTCGACCCAGCCGAGGCCGGGCGCGACGGTCCCGTCGGGGCCCTCGATCGCCGCACCCGCCTCGCCGAAGAACCGGGTGAAGTAGGCCCGCTCCTGCGGGAGGAACCCGGCGTTCTTGCGATTGCCCTTCCAGTTCTTGATGTCGAGCTCGGTCGTGCCGACGTTGAGGTCGCCGAGGACGACGGCGTAGCGCTGCTGCGCGGCGAGCTCCGGGAGCCTCGCGGTCATCGCGTCGAGGAACTTGTACTTCTCGACCTGCTTCGGGGTGTCGACCTCGCCGGAGTGGACGTACGTCGACACGACGGTGATGATCTGGTCGCCGACCTTGTAGTCGGCCTCGAGCCAGCGGCCCGCGGTGTCGAAGTCGGGGTCGCGGCTCAGCGCGATGCGGTGGATCTCGGGCTCGCGCGGGCCGGCGTCGTCGCGGCTCGCGAGCGCGACGCCGGCGCGGCCCTTCGCCGTCGCGGCGTCGTGGATGACGTGCCAGTCCGGGCCGAGCAGGTTCACGAGGTCCGTCGTCTCCGCGCGCACCTCCTGCAGCGCGAGGATGTCGACGCCGCGGGCGTCGAGCCAGTCGGCCATGCCCTTCCGGTAGGCGGCGCGGATGCCGTTGACGTTGACGGTCGCGATGCGCAGTGGCTTTGTCACGGTATCGAGCCTAGTTCGGGCCGCCGACACCTCACATGGCGATCGCGTGCTCGGGCGCGGCCTCGGTCTCGACGACCCGCCGCCGGCGGAGCCCGCCGGTCTCCGCGGTCCACGCCGCGGCGATGAGGACGACCTGGCACATGAGGTTGAACCAGATGAGGAGTCCGATGATGACCGCGAAGGACGCGAGCAGCGGGTTCGACGTCGCGCCGCCGAGCAGCAGGCCGCCGAGGAGCTTGAGCACCCCGAGCGCGAGGGCCCCGAGTCCGCTGCCCTCGAGCATCGCCCGTCGGGTCGTGCGCACCCCCGCGCCGAACCGCAGGAAGCCCCACAGCACGAGCCAGTCGACGACGAGGACGACGAGCGCGCTCGCGCCGCGCGTCAGGGCCGGCGCGAGCCCCGTCGTCTCATCGATGCCGAGCCAGTCGTAGACCGTCCCGAGGAGCGCCGTGCTCGCGAGCGAGAGCGAGGCGGAGACGAGCACCGCGATGCCGAAGGCGATCGTGAGCCCCGCGTCCCGCAGCTTGAGGAGGACGAATGCGCCCGCGTCGCGCGGGAGGCCGGCGATGCTGCGGACGGCGGCGCGCGCCGCGCCGAGCCACCCGATCGCCGTCCAGAGGAGGCCGACGGCGGCGATCGCCCCCGTCCAGCCGAGCACGCCGACGGAGAGCAGCTGGTCGAGCCGGATCGCGCCGCCCTCGCCGGTGTCGAGGAGCCCCGGGATCGTCGTCGTGAGCCCCTCGATGAGGGCGTCCCGCAGCGGCGACGGCCGGCGGAACCAGAACCCCGCGACCGCGAAGGCGACCCAGAGCGCCGCGAACGTCGCGAAGATCGCCTGCCAGGACAGCCCCTGCGCGAGGATCGGGCCGTTCGCCTCGGCGTAGCGGCGGAGCACCCGTGCCGGACGGGTCCGCTGCGCCCAGTCGACGATGGCCCTGATCCGCGCGCGCATACGGGGGAGGCTAGGCGATCGCCGCGGCGGTTGCGCCCTGCTTGACCGGCGCGGCGAACGCCGCTACCGCGCGCTCAGCCGCGCCGCCCGCGCTCGGCCCGCGCCGCCCGGCGGAACTGGTCGACGATGTCCCACGCGACGACGCCCGCCCAGACGAGGCCGACGACGATCCCGGTGATCCGCATCCAGTCGGCGCCGGCGCCGTCGGGGAAGATGTCGAGGAACCGCGGGTTGACGAGGTCGCCCGTGCTCCACACCCACAGTGCCGGGATGGTGAAGGCGAGGCTGACGACCGTGTGGGCGACCGCCGACCACCAGCTGTAGCGGCCCTGCAGGTAGACGGCGAGGTTGATCGCGATCTCGATCGCCGTCACGACGATGAGGTACGGCAGCAGCCACGACCACAGGCCCGGCTCGAGGAGCGGCACGGGGTCGCCGGCGGCATCGCGGAGGAAGGGGTTGAACTGCTGCGCGATGAGGAAGGCGATGAAGATCGCGCCGAACGCGGTCGTCGCGATGGCGCCCGCCCGGCTGAGCCGGGTCTCCGGCGTCTCGATGACCGGAAGGCGGTCGACGGTCCAGGCGTCGCCGAACTCGCTCAGCTCGGCGGTCTCCTCCGCGCTGAGGCTGCGCCCGCCGACCCACTCGCCCCGCGAGGCGCGGTCGAGGATGGCGAAGACGAGCGTCGTCCAGAAGGCGAGGTGCACCGCGGTCGTCAGCGTGATGCTCCAGACGCCGCCGATGATCTCGCCGACGCCGTCGCCCCGGATCGCGAAGGCGATCGCGATGCCGCCGGCGACGCAGGGCAGCACGATCGCGAGGAGCAGCTTGAGCAGCCGCCACCAGGTGAGGTAGAACTTCGGGCCGATGAGCTGCAGCGGCCGGTCGAGGTAGGCGGCGGCGAGCCGGTCGGGGTCGCCGAGCTCGGTGAGCACCTCGCGCTCGGCGATCGCCGCGTCGGCGCCGGCGGCGAGCCGCGCGTCGATCGCGTCGGCGACGCGCTCGCGGACCTCGGCGGCGACGGCCTCGCGCTGGCCCGTGGGGACGGCGCGGCCGAGCGCGTGGAGGTAGCGGTCGGTCAGGGTGGGGGCAGTGGTGGTCATGTCGGCTCCCGGAGGGCTCGGAGGGCGCCGTCGAGGCGGTCCCATTCGGTGAGGAGGGTGCAGGCGAGTGCGTCGCCGGCGTCGCTCGTGCGGTAGAACTTCCGCGGTCGCGACTCGGTCGTGTCCCACTGACTCGTGAGGTGGCCCTGCTGCTCGAGGCGGCGCAGCAGCGGATAGAGGGTGTTCGCGTCGACCTGGATGCCGGCGGCGCCGAGCGCCTCGAGGAGCGAGTAGCCGTAGCCGGGCTCCCGCAGGAGCAGCAGGGCCGCGAGCACGACCGTGCCGCGACGCACCTCCTGCAGGTGCCCCTCGATCGATGCATTATCCATGCCCAGCACGATACTGTGTCACACACACTATTGCAACAAGACCAAGCCAGATCGCCGAGTGTGCATGTCTGCGCCGAGCGTGCACGCGTATTCATGCACGCTCGGCGGGATCATGCACACTCGGCGAGGCGGGCAGGAGATGCGAGGAATGTGCGCCCCCGCGCATTCCTCCCGGGATCAGTCCGCCGGCGCCTCGCCGATCCAGGCCGCGGTGAGGAGGAGCGTCTGGCAGGCGAGGTTGAACCAGAGGAGCAGACCGATGATGACGGCGAACGAGGTGAGCAGCGGGTTCGTCCCGGCGCCGCCGAGGAGCGCCGCGCCGACCGTCTGCAGGATGGCGAATGCGACCGCGCCGATCGCGGCCCCGCCCCACACCGCCCGGGCCGGCCTCGCCCGCGGCGCCATGACCGTGAAGAGCGCCCAGAGGACGACGAGGTCGAACGCGTAGCCGACCGTGAGCCCGGCGAGCCGGGTGAGCACGACCGTCAGCGTGCTCGTCTGCGAGACGCCCAGCCAGCCGAGGACGGCGTCGAGCAGGCTCGTGCTGAAGACGTAGAGGAGCGCGGAGATGAGGATCGCGATGCCGAAGCCGATCGAGCTCGCCGCGTCGGCGAGTCGCAGGATGACGAGGTTCGGCCGGCGCTCCGGCGTGCCGAGCATCGCCTGCACCGCGCTGCGGGTCGCCGCGAACCACGAGATGATCGTCCAGCCGAGGCCGATGAGGGCGATCGCACCCGTCCAGCCGAGGATCTGCGCCGACAGCAGGGCCTCGAGCTGGATCGCCCCGCCGTCGCCGCGATCGATGAGCCCGGGCACGGCATGCGCAATCGTGCCGATGATCGCGTCCTGCACGGGGCCCTCGATACGCAGCCAGAAGCCGCCGACGGCGAAGGCGACCCAGAGCGCCGCGAAGGTCGCGAAGATCGAGCGGTAGGCGAGGCCCTGCGCGAGCAGCAGCCCGCGCGCGTCGAGGTAGCGGCGCAGGGTCCGGCCCGGCCGGGACGCGCGGAACGACTCGGTCGCGCGGGCGAGGGCCGACGTCATGACGTCAGGCTACGCGGCCCGGGGGCTCGCTACGGGCGGCCCCGCATGATCGCCTGTTTCACCTCGGCGATCGCCTGCGTGATCTGGATGCCGCGCGGGCAGGCCTCGGTGCAGTTGAAGGTCGTCCGGCACCGCCAGACGCCCTCCTTGTCGTTGAGGATGTCGAGCCGCACCTGCGCCTCGTCGTCGCGGTCGTCGAAGATGAACCGGTGCGCGTTGACGATCGCGGCCGGCCCGAAGTACTGGCCGTCGGTCCAGAACACGGGGCAGGAGGAGGTGCACGCCGCGCAGAGGATGCACTTCGTCGTGTCGTCGAAGATCTCGCGGGCCGCGATCGACTGGTGGCGCTCCTTGCCGTCCTTCGGCGTCGAGCTCGCCATGAGGAACGGCTGCACCTCGCGGTACGAGGCGAAGAACGGCTCCATGTCGACGACGAGATCCTTCTCGAGCGGCAGGCCCTTGATCGCCTCGACGTACACGGGCTTCGTGAGGTCGAGGTCCTTCATGAGCGTCTTGCACGCGAGCCGGTTGCGGCCGTTGATCCGCATCGCGTCCGAGCCGCAGATGCCGTGCGCGCAGGAGCGGCGGAAGGTGAGCGAGCCGTCGATGTCCCACTTGATCTTGTGGAGGGCGTCGAGCACGCGGTCGGTCGAGTAGACCTGCACGTCGTAGTCGACCCAGCGCGGCTCCTCGTCGACCTCCGGGTCGAAGCGCCGGACGATGATCGTGGCCGTGTACTGCTGGACCGCGCCGAACTCGGCGGCCTGGATGTCGTGACCGCCGACCGTCTCGCGCGAATCGGTCGCCGTGAGCGCGGTGGCCATCAGTACTTCCTCTCCATCGGCTGGTAGTTCGTGATGACCACGGGCTTCCAGTCGAGCTTGATGTGGTCCTCGGGGTCGGCCGACTTCGCGTCACCGGTCAGGTACGCCATCGTGTGCTGCAGGTAGTCGGCGTCGTTGCGGTCCGGGTAGTCGTCGCGCATGTGGCCGCCGCGGGACTCCTTGCGGTTGAGCGCGCTGTAGACGACGACCTCGGCGAGGTCGAGCAGGAAACCGAGCTCGATCGCCTCGAGCAGGTCCGTGTTGAACCGGCGGCCGCGGTCGTGGATGCCGATGTTCCGGTAGCGCTCGCGCAGCGAGTGGATGACGCTCAGCACGTGGCGCAGCGACTCGTCGGTGCGGAAGACCTGGGCGCCGCGGTCCATCTCGTCCTGGAGCTCCTTGCGGAGTGCCGCGACCCGCTCGGTGCCCGTCGAGGCGCGGAGGCGCTCGATGAGCTCGCGGATCTCCGCGGCCGGGTCGGCCGGCAGCGGCGCCCAGTCGGCGCTTGCCGCGTACTCGACCGCGTTGTTGCCCGCGCGCTTGCCGAA
>CAKUJB010000055.1 GCA_934661165.1 uncultured Microbacteriaceae bacterium
CACTACGTCAACCTCCGACCGAGCCGCATCGTCCCCGGGGTCGTCTCGCCCCTCGCGGCGCCCGGCGCAGTCGACTTCGTCGTGGTGCGCGAGGGCACGGAGGGGCCCTACGTCGGCAACGGCGGTGCGATCCGGCGCGGCACGCCGCAGGAGATCGCGAACGAGACGAGCGTGAACACGGCGTTCGGCGTCGAGCGGGTCGTGCGCGACGCCTTCGCCCGCGCGGCCCGTCGCCGCGGCCGACTGACGCTCGTCCACAAGACGAACGTCCTCGTCCACGCCGGGGGGCTCTGGGCGCGGATCGTCGACGAGGTCGCGGCGGAGCATCCGGACATCGAGGTCGACTACATGCATGTCGACGCGGCGACCATCTTCATGGTCACGGATCCTGCTAGGTTCGACGTCATCGTCACCGACAACCTGTTCGGCGACATCCTCACCGACCTGGCCGGCGCGATCAGCGGCGGCATCGGTCTGGCGGCCTCGGGGAACATCAACCCGGACGGCACCTTCCCCTCGATGTTCGAGCCGGTCCACGGCTCCGCGCCGGACATCGCGGGACTCGGCAAGGCCGACCCCACCGCGGCGATCCTCTCCGCGGCGCTCCTCCTCGACCACGTCGGGGCCCCGGAGGCCGCGGCGCGGATCGTCGCCGCGGTCGACGCCGACCTCGCCGATCGCGGCGGTGCGCCCCGCACGACCTCCCAGGTCGGGGACGCGATCGTCGCACGGATCTGAACCCGGCGTCGCCGCCCGACGGCACCGGCCACCACCACTAGGGACCTGCATCATGAAGAACCTCCTCGCCCCGCAGTCGCTCGAGTTCGACGTCGCGCGCCATGAGGCGCCGCGCACGGAGGACGAGCTGTCCGCCATCCTCGAGGCCCCCGGCTTCGGTGAGGTCTTCACCGACCACATGGTCTCCATCCACTGGAAGGGAGACTGGCATCGGGCGAAGGTCGAGCCGTACGGCCCGATCAAGCTCGACCCCGCCGCCGCGGTCCTGCACTACGGTCAGGAGATCTTCGAGGGCCTCAAGGCGTATCGGCACGACGACGGCTCGATCTGGACGTTCCGCCCCGAGGCGAATGCCGCCCGATTCCAGCATTCGGCGCGTCGCATGGCGCTGCCCGAGCTGCCGACCGAGGTCTTCATCGAGTCGATCCGCCAGCTCATCGCCGTCGACGGCCGCTGGGTGCCGAGCGGCGGGGAGACGTCGCTCTACCTCCGCCCGTTCATGTTCGCCGCCGAGGCGTTCCTCGGCGTGCGCTCGGCGCGGAAGGCGTACTACTACCTCATCGCCTCGCCGGCGGGCCCCTACTTCAAGTCGGGCCCGGCGCCGGTGAGCATCTGGCTGTCGACCGAGCACGCGCGCGCCGCGAAGGGCGGGACGGGTACGGCGAAGACCGGCGGCAACTACGCGGCCTCGCTGCTCCCGCAGGAGGAGGCGTACGCGCAGGGCTGCCAGCAGGTGCTCTTCCTCGACGCGGAGCAGGGCCGTTACCTCGAGGAGCTCGGGGGGATGAACATCGTGCTCGTCAAGGCCGACGGCACGCTCGTCACCCCCGACTCCGAGACGATCCTCAAGGGCATCACCCGCGACTCGCTGCTCCAGCTCGCCGAGGACCGGGGGCATCGGGTCGAGCGCCGCCCGGTCGCGCTCGACGAGTGGCGCGACGGGGTCGCCAGCGGTGACATCGTCGAGGCCTTCGCGTGCGGCACCGCGGCCGTCGTCACCCCGATCGGCATGCTCAAGTCCGCCGAGTTCACGCTCGGCTCGCCGACGGCGGCGGCCGGGCCGCTGGCGATGTCGCTGCGCCAGGAGCTCACGGACATCCAGTACGGCCGCGTCGAGGACCGTCACGGCTGGCTGACGAGGCTCGCATGAGGGTCGCGCGGTTCACGACCGGCGACGACCCGCGCTACGGCATCGTCGATGACGACGCGCTCGTCGTCCTCAAGGGGCACCCGCTCGTCCACCGCTACGAGCCGACGGGCGAGCGCATCGCGCTCGACGACGCCCGCCTGCTCGCGCCGGTCATCCCCTCGAAGGTCGTGTGCGTCGGCATGAACTACGCCGACCACAAGGCCGAGCTCGCGTTCGCGAACGAGTCGCCCGACACTCCGCTGTTCTTCCTCAAGCCGAACACGGCGGTCGTCGGCCCCGGCGATCCCATCCGGATCCCGCCCGTGGAGGGCCGCATCGTCCACGAGGGCGAGCTCGCGGTCGTCGTCAGCCGGGTCGCGAAGCAGATCCGCAAGGAGGACTGGCGCGACTACGTCTTCGGCTACACGATCGCGAACGACGTCTCCGCGCGCGACCAGATGTTCGCCGACGGCCAGTGGGCGAGGGCGAAGGGCTACGACACGTTCTGCCCCGTCGGCCCCTGGATCGAGACGGAGCTCGACCCGCTCGCGGGCCTCGAGATCCAGACGTTCGTCGACGACGAGCCGCGGCGCCACGGGAACACCTCGCAGATGATCTTCGACGTCCCGTCGATCCTCGCGGCCGCCTCCGACATCTGGACGCTGCTGCCGGGCGACCTCGTCATCACCGGCACGCCCGCCGGCCTCGGCGGCTTCAAGGCCGGCCAGCAGGTGCACATCGACATCGAGGGCATCGGTCGCCTGTCGAACCCGGCGCTGCCGCGGGACTGAGGCTTCGCCACAGACCGCCGCCAGGCGCGGTTGTCCACAGGTTGGCGCCGTCCGCAAGCAGGATGCCGCGCATGCCTGCCATCCTCCGAGGATGAATGCTCGACTCCCCATGGCGGTTGAGGCCGCCGCACTGCCGCTCACCTCTGGCCGCGCTTCGCGACAGGCCCAGGCGACCGGTGATGGAGTATGCATCATGATGCTTCATGCAGTGATGCGAAGATGCAACAATGGCCCCATGAGGACGACGATCACACTGAGGCCAGAAGCGCAGGCACTCGTGACGCAGGCGATGCGTGAGCGCGGCGCGTCGTTCAAGGACGTGGTGAACGACGCGCTCGTGGCGGCGCTCCGTCCCCACACGACTGAGGAACCGTTCGTCATGCCCACGTTCGACCTCGGCTGGTCGCTCACCAAGGAGCAGATGCGCGAGCTCGATGAACAGGATGAGATCGACAAGCACTTCCGGCTGCAGCGTGACTGGATGGACGAGCATGCTGCTGATCGACACTGATGTCTTGATCATCGCTGCGAATAGGCACGACGACCGTCACGTCACAGCGAAAGCGTGTGTTGAGCGGTTGATCAATGGCGGCGGAACGGTCATCTTCGCTTCGGCTTCGCTGGTCGGCTTTGTCCGTACGGTCACTCGCGCCATTCGGGGGCTGCCGCAGTTGACCCTTGGCGAGGCGTTCGGCGTCATCGATCTGCTGCTCGCCCGTCCACGCGTCCAACTCGCCGTGCCGGACGCGCTGCACTTCTCGCGAGTCCGCGAACTGCTGGAGGGCGCCGGTGCCGGCGGACGACATGTCGATGACGCGCACCTCGCGGCGCTGGCATTGCAGTACAGCGCGACGATCGTGTCGTTCGATCGCGGCTTCGCGAGATTCCCCGGCATCAAGTGGGAGAGCCCCGCCGCCTAGGATTGACGCGCCATGACTGCTGCTGAGATCGACCACGCGCCGTTGCCCTTCACGACCGCGACCGGCGCCGACGTCAAGGTCCGGTTCTGCCCGAGCCCGACGGGGACGCCGCACGTCGGCATGGTCCGCACCGCCCTCTTCAACTGGGCGTACGCGCGCCACCATGGCGGCCGGCTCGTCTTCCGCGTCGAGGACACCGACGCCGCCCGCGACAGCGAGGAGAGCTACCAGCAGCTGCTCGACGCGCTCGGCTGGCTCGGCATCGACTGGGATGAGGGCGTCGAGGTCGGGGGACCGGCCGGGCCGTACCGGCAGTCGCAGCGGGGTGCCATCTACCGCGACGTCGTCGACCGCCTGCTCGCGGCCGGCCTCCTCTACGAGTCGTTCGTCACGGCCGAGGAGATGGAGGCGCGAAATCGAGAGCTCGGTCGGGACCCGCGCCAGGGCTACGACAACTTCGAGCGCGACCTCACCGAGGAGCAGCGGGCCGCTTACCGGGCCGAGGGGCGCGAGCCGTCACTTCGGCTGCGCGTGCCGGACCGCGCATTCACCATCGACGATCTCATCCGCGGCGAGATCACCTTCCCCGCCGGGTCGTTCACCGACTTCGTCGTCGTGCGGCCGAACGGCGCGCCGCTCTACACGTTCGTCAACCCCGTCGACGACGCGCTCATGGGCATCACGCACGTCCTGCGCGGCGAGGACATCCTCTCCTCGACGCCGCGGCAGCTCGCCCTGTACCTCGCGCTCATCGAGATCGGCGTCACCGACTTCATCCCGCAGTACGCGCACATGCCGCTCGTCACCGGGGAGGGGTCGAAGAAGCTGTCGAAGCGCGACCCGGAGTCGAGCCTCTTCGCCCATCGCGACCGCGGCTTCATCCCCGAGGGGCTGCTCAACTACCTCGCCCTGCTCGGCTGGTCGATCGCCCCCGACCGCGATGTCTTCACCCAGGATGAGCTCGTCGCCGCATTCGACATCCGCGATGTCAACCCGAACCCGGCGCGCTTCGACCAGAAGAAGGCGGACGCGATCAACGGCGACCACATCCGCATGCTCGACCCCGAGGACTTCGCCCGGCGCCTCATCCCGTACCTCACCCGGGAGGTCGACTCCCCGGAGGAGCTCGAGCTGCTGCGCAAGGCGGCGCCGCTCATCCAGGAGCGCATCATCGTGCTGTCCGAGGCGCGAGACATGCTCGAGTTCCTCTTCGTCGACGAGGACGAATTCGCGGTGCAGCCGGACGCGCTGCCCGCCGAGAAGGACCTGGTCGCCTACCGCACGGTCCTCGATGCCGCGCTGCCGGCGCTCGAGGGGCTCGACTCCTGGCGCACGGAGGCGATCGAGGAGGCGCTGCGCGCCGCGCTCCTCGCGGGCGAGGACGAGGGCGGGCTCGGGCTCAAGCCGCGCATCGCCTTCGCGCCGCTGCGCGCCGCGACCTCGGGGCGTCGGGTGAGCCCGCCGCTCTTCGAATCGATGGAGCTGCTCGGCCGGCCGGTGACGCTGAGCCGCATCGAGCGACTCCGCACGCAGCTCGGCTGAGCGACCCCCCGCGCGCGGGCTTCCCAACGGCCCCGGTTCGGCATACCGTCGAAGCATGAGCGACACGAGCGCAGCCAGTGACAACCGGATCGTCGTCGGCGTCGACGGCTCGGGGCCATCGATCGCCGCGCTGCGACGGGCCGCGAGGATCGCCGATCTCATCGACGGCACCGTCGAAGCCGTGACGACCTGGGAGTACCCGGTGATGGCGGACGCCTTCGCCGTGTCGACCGGGTGGTCCCCGGAGAAGGACGCGGAGGAGATCCTGCAGCGGGCGCTCGCCGAAGCATTCCCCAGTGGGGTCCCGGTCACCGTCCACGCGATCACCGAGATGGGGCAGCCCGCCCGCGTCCTCATCGAGCGCAGCGAGGGCGCGCACCTGCTCGTCCTCGGCAACCGCGGCCACGGCGGCTTCGCCGGCCTGCTCCTCGGCTCGGTGAGCGCGACGTGCGCCGCGCACGCGAAGTGCGCCGTCCTCATCCTCCACGGCGACGAGCCCGAGGACGGCCGCCCCGAGGTCTGAGCGCGGCGCATTCGCCGGCAGGAATGCGCGGGCTCGGCCCGTCCGGAAGTCTTGCTAGACTGGGTCGTCGGTTTCCCGAACGGTCAGCGAGCTCCGGCCCGCAGCCCGGATCGGGGGAACCCCCTTGGGGTATGGTGTAATTGGCAACACGGCTGATTCTGGTTCAGTTGTTCTTGGTTCGAGTCCAGGTACCCCAGCCAGATTGAAACGCCCGCTGATCAGGGCTTTTCTAGTGGCCTCTGTGCTGGCAGGCACGTCGACGGCGGTCCCGTGGGATACATGTGGGACTACGAATCGGCGCGCTGCCGCTCTCGGCGGCGGTGCGGCGAGGGCTGTGGGCCCGGGTGAGTCTTGCGGGAGCCCCCAGACGGTCACGGGGCGGCCGCGGGCGCCGGGGCGTCGGCCGACGTCGACCACGCCGCCGGCGAGCTCAAGGAAATGCAGTGCGGCGGCGGCGCTCCGACGGCTGATGCCGTCCTGGGCGAGCCGGTTTGCGACCTCGAGCCACGTCATTGGGCCGGCCGTCGTGAGCGCGCGGTGGATTGCGCGGAACACGTTGCTAAGCGGGCCGCGCTGCGTCATGTCGGTCAGCCGAACTGCATGCGTACGCTCTCCGCGGCGCGATTCAGCTCGGCGGTGGCCGCGCGCAATCGCCCGAATGCTTCCAATGCGTCGCGCTTGAGCCAGGGGAGATCCTCGTCATCTGCTTTGTCGACCTCGGCGGCGAGCTCGGACTCTGCGTCGGTGAGGGATTCGCGCTCGGCCGTCCATTGATCGAAAGCGTCGGCGTAGGCGTCGGATCGCGACTCCCACGTTCGTTGCGCGCGCTGGTAGTTCTCGAGCGCTGTGCGGAGATGGGGTGCCAGGTCAGCTCGAACGGCGAGTGCGTCGAGCGCTGCGCGCGACCCTTGGAGGGCTCTCAGATGGAACTTCTGTTGGTACGGCATCGCGCGACCTCTCCGATCCAGGGATGAACAGCGGCATCTCCGCTTTCGGGTCTGGGCCGCGGTTCAAGGTGCCGACGTCCTCGAAGGGGGCGTTGTCGTCGCCCCTCGACAGCCGCGGCCGCCGGGGGGTGACGGCAAACGCCTCCTTCTCGGACAGCATCACGCGCCCGCGATCGCCTTGTGGACGGCGAAGGCCGACGGGCGGGCGAGTTGCACGTCGCCGCGCCACGTGGCGAGCAGACCGAACGAGTTGTAGTCGGCGTAGCGCTCCTGCAGGAACTGCACGCGCATCTCGAGTCGCTGCCCGATCAGCAGCTTCGTCCAGTCCCCCGTGAACACGTCCGTCGCGGTGGTGTTGCTCCCCTGCGTGTAGCTCGGGATCTGCGGCGTCTCGAATCGGGGGACGTCGGTGAGCACGTCCGGCCAGCGCAGCGGCTGGTAGTCGCTCGCGTAGAGCTTGGAGTACTTCTGCGCGGCACGGGGCGACCAGATGATCGCGTTCGGCGCCTCGTTGGCCTTCTTCACCTGGTAGTGCAGGTCAAGAAGCTCGTTCCAGGGCGTCGACGAGGTGATCGTGGTGCCGTTCGTCGCCGTCACGCCGGCGGTCGCGCCGAGGACGTTGGGCGCGCCGGATACGGCGAGCAGGGCCGCGAGTACCCCGTCGGGGTTGGGCGGCGACGCGAGGTCGATTGCGCCGGCTCCGCTCTCGATACCGCCGTAGAGCGCGGCGAGATCGAGTGCCGCAGCGAATGCGCCCGCGATCGACATCTCGAGCAGTTCGTCGGCGTTTGGCGTGTCCTGCAGCCACTCGTTCGAGCCCATCACGAGCGCCGACATCGTCTTGGCGGTCAGCGTGACGGAGTCGAGCGTCGGGTCGGTGGGGGTGATGGATCCGCCCTCGGTGGCGAACGCCGCGGTCGGGTCGGCCGTGATCCGCCCGATCTTGACCGTTCCGGCGTCCATCGGGACGATCGTCGCGCCCGCCAGCAGCACGGACGAGATCGCGCGCGCCTTGTCGATGATCTCGTTCGACCAGACCGTCGGGACCACTGCGGAGGCGCCGGAAGTCGAGATCGAGCGGATGAACTGGCTGAGCGAGCCGTGGGTGCCCACGACAGCGCTATCGGCGGACGTGCGACGAGCGGTCTCGGCACGGACGATCGCGTGGGTGCCGAATGCCTCGCCCCGCATGAGCGCGGCGGGGGTGCCGTCGTCGCGGACCCACTCGCCGCGGCCCGCGGCACTCCGCGCGGACCCGTCGGCGATGGTCGAGATGTGCTCGCGGCCGGGCACGTCGGCGCCCGTCGGGTGGATCTCCGACTGGCGACGCTCGATCTCGGCGTCCTCGGCGTGATCCGACTCGAGAGACCTGAGCTCGCCGCGGACCCTGGCGATGTCGGTGTCGAGCTGCGAGCGTTCGGCTCGAAGGCGGTCGATCTCGAGCGAGTTGGGCGAGTCAGACTCGCGCTGCTGGGCGAGATCCTCGCCGGCGTCGTTGTAGCGGCTGATCAGGCCGTTCAGGTGGTCCTTCTTGCGGCTGATGAGCTGCTCAAGGGTGATCGTGGGCATGGCGTACTCCGAACTGAGTGAGGTGGGACGGAGGGCGAGCGCCACTCCGTGCAGCACGTCTGGTCAGTCGGGCCGCCACGCGATCCGGAGGGAGCGGTGGCTGTAGCGCGAGCGCAGATGACAAGCATCGCCAGGCTAAGCCCGGCCGACGACATCGGGCCGGCGACACGCGAGCGAAACTCGATCGCAAAGATTCGCGCAATACCCCCCCCCTCCCTCTGCTCGCGGGGGGAGGGAAAACCGAGGGGGCGCGGGGTGAGCGGGGGCCTTCTCAAAAAAAATCGGGCGAATTCGCGCGGCGATGCCTCTAGCCATCTTCTCTAGTCCTCTCTTCTGTCCTCTCCTACTAGGTAGGACATTGAGCGTCCTACTGACGCGACACTCAGCGTCCTACTAGAGCCGGACGCTGAGTGTCCTACCCAGTAGGACGCTGAGTGTCCTACTGCTCAGAACGTCGTGTGTGCCGCCGTGGCGGTCTTTCGCCGCGGCTTGTATTTCACCAGGGGCAGGAGGCTGTAGCGCGCTCGGATGCCGTTCACGGCGGGCGCTGTGCGCACCATAGCGCCCGCCCTGATCAGCTCGGCGGTCACCCGCTCGACCGCTCGACGATCGCTGTCGGTCAGCATCGCGCCGGCGCCCAACGCCTCGAGATCTGAGGGGCCGCGGCCGAGCGCGGTCGCGACGGCTTGCCAGCCGCAGAAGCTCTGAGGGTCGTCATCGTCGTCGAGCGCTGGGCGGGCATATGCCGCGAGCGCGACTCGTTGATGCGGTGTGAGTCGCGGGTAGTCCATTGCGGCCGCTACGAGGTAGACGCCCATCAGATGCCCCGGTCCTCGTAGCCGCCTGAATCCGGCAACTCGTCGACGTCGATGCAGCTCGGGCAGGTGCGCTCGATGACGCGCCCTGTCGGGCTGGTCCGGGTAAGCCAGTCGACGTCGGGCTCGTCGCGAGCGCCGCGGTAGGGCCTCCCGCACCGGGAGCAAGCTCGAGGGCTTGAGGTTCGTGGGGCGGGCATCTAGGTCGCCTCCCAGAGCTGCGCAGCGTTGCCGAGGTCGGACACCCCGTCGGCTCCCGTGTAGCGGACTCGGCCGAGTCGGACGAGCTCGCCGCGAGCGGTTGTGATGCGCTGCGGGGACCTCAGTGGGTATCGCTCGGGGTCGATCGCTGAGTACTCGCGGTAGAGCGCTACCAGCTGATCTCCCGTCAATGGGCCGCGAGCGCGGAGTAGCTCGAGGATGCCAGCCATGAGTGTGGAGAGCTTGGGCGCCGCGATGGGTGCCGCCGCCCGTGATGTGTGCGGATCTGTCTGGCGTACCCCTGCCCAGGGGTCGCGGTACTGGGTGTACTCGTCGAGTGGCACGGTCGATAGCTCGAGGCCAGGGAGCGTGGGGGCTTCGAGCTCCGTGGGGTGCGCCGGCGAGAGTCGCTGCGGAGCGATGTCTGTGGTCGGTGCGATGATGTGCTCGGTGATGGTGTCCGTTGTCGCCTCGGCGGATGCCCTTCCTATCCGAACCGCCGCCCGCTCCGTGTTGACCGGGCGGCGGTTCATTTTGCGCCCCGGGGTGTGATCGGTTCGATGACGCGCTCGAGCGCGTCGAG
>CAKUJB010000056.1 GCA_934661165.1 uncultured Microbacteriaceae bacterium
GGCGGGCGCTGATCGACATCGCGAGCGTGAGGCACAGCGTCAGGCCGTAGGCGTGGAACATGGGGAGCACGGCGTACACGGTGCGCCCGTCGACCGGGCCCGCGGTCACCTGGGGGATCCAGGCGCGCGCCTGCGCCGCATTCGCGATGAGGTTGCGGTGGGTGAGGATCGCGGCCTTCGGGTGGCCCGTCGTCCCGGTCGTGTACTGGAGCAGCGCGATGTCGCCGACGTGCGGCCGGGCGATGTCCGGATCGATCCGAGGCGCCTTGACGACCTGGTCCCACGGGATCGTGCCCGTGACGGCCTCGGTGAGCGCCGCGCGCGACTCGCGCGCCTTCGCGATCGGCAGCGAGAGCAGCAGCCGCATCTTCGCGGGCATCGCCTTGACGAGGTTGACGGAGACGATGCGCGCCGGGCGGAGGTCCTCGGGGAGGTCCTGCAGCGTCGCGACGACCTTGTCCCAGGCGATTGCGAACTTCGCGCCGTGGTCCTCGAACTGGTGGCGCATCTCCCGCGGCGTGTAGAGCGGGTTGTGCTCGACGACGCGGGCGCCGAGGCGCAGCGCCGCGTAGAACGCCGCGATGTGCTGCGGGCAGTTCGGCAGGATGATCGCGACGTGGTCGCCGGCCTTGACCCCGAGCCGGCGCAGCGATTCCGCAGCCCGGTCGATGAGCTCGAGGAGCTCGCCGTACGTCGTCTCGGCGCCGAAGAACTCGAGCGCGACCGCCTGCGGGTTCGCCGCGGCCGAGGCGGCGACGAGGTCGTACAGCGAGCCGGTCGGCTCCTCGATCTCGTGCGGGACGCCCTCGGCGTAGTTCGGGTACCAGGGCTTCGTCGCGCTCATGCCTCTCAGCCTATGACGCGCTGGGGGCGAGGGACGCGACGAATGCGCCGCCCACGACGGGCGACGCGGGACGGATGCGTCGGGTCGCCTCAGGCGGCGCCGTCGAACATCGACGTGACGGAGCCGTCGTCGAAGATCGCGCGGATGGCCTGCGCGATGAGCGGGGCGATCGGCAGCACCGTGAGGCGGTCCCAGCGCTCCTCGGACGGCACCGGCAGGGTGTCGGTGACGACGACCTCGTCGATGCAGTCGGACTGCAGCCGCTCGGGCGCGGGGCCGGAGAAGATCGCATGCGTTGCGGCGACGATGACGCCCTTCGCGCCGTTCTTCTTCAGCGCCTCCGCGGCCTTGACGATCGTGCCGCCGGTGTCGATCATGTCGTCGACGATGAGGCAGAGGCGGCCCTCGACCTCGCCGACGATCTCGTGGACGGAGACCTCGTTCGCCTTCCGCGGGTCGCGGCGCTTGTGGATGATCGCGAGCGGGGCGCCGAGCTTGTCGCTCCACACGTCCGCGACGCGCACCCGGCCCATGTCCGGCGAGACGATCGTGAGATCGGGGCCCTGGAACTTCTTGAAGTACTCGAGGAGCACGGGCATCGCGAAGAGGTGGTCGACGGGTCCGTCGAAGAAGCCCTGGATCTGCGCCGCGTGGAGGTCGATCGACATGATCCGGTCGGCACCCGCGACCGAGAAGAGGTCGGTGACGAGGCGGGCGGAGATCGGCTCGCGCCCGCGGCCCTTCTTGTCCTGGCGGGCATACGGGAAGAAGGGGGCGATGACGGTGATCCGCTTCGCCGAGGCGCGCTTGGCCGCATCGATCATGATGAGCTGCTCCATGAGCCACTCGTTGATCGGCCGGCAGTGCGACTGCAGGATGAAGACGTCGGAGCCGCGGAGGCTCTCGTTGTATCGCGCGTAGATCTCGCCGTTCGCGAAGGTGCGCAGCTCCGTCTCGACGAGTTCGGTGCCGAGCGACTCGGCGACCTGCTCCGCGAGCTCCGGGTGCGCCCGACCGCTCACCAGGACGAGCCGTTTGATGTTCTCCACCTTGATCGCGGACACGGGCTCCCTCTCCATCACGGCCAGAGCACGAGTCTAGCGATCCCCGCGCGGCCCGCCCGCGGATCAGCCGATCGCGATGAGCCGGTCGAGGGCGTCCCAGAGCTTCGCCGTGAGGCTGCGATCCTCCGCGAGGGCCTCGCGGACGGCGACGCCCATGTCGGGGTGGTCGGTGATGACGCCGTCGACGGGGGCCCGGAGGTAGCGGCGCATCGCCTCCTCGTCGTTGACCGTCCACACCAGGACGCCCTTGCCCGCGTCCCAGGCCGCGTCGCGCAGCTCGGGCGACGTCGACCATTCCTCGACGACGATGAAATCGGCGGGGGTCTCGGGCAGTCCCCCGATGTTGACGGAGAGGATGTAGCCGACCTGGAGCTCGGGCCGCATCGCCTTCTGCCCGGCGACGACGTCCGCGGACAGCGAGTGGTACAGGCTCGTCTCGGCGATGCCGACCTCGTCGAGAATCGCGAAGAAGCGCTCGAGGTAGTCCTCGGTCTCCTTGCCGCTCGGCTTGATCTCGATGAGCAGCCGCTGCCCGAGCTCGGCGGCGCGCGCGACGTACTCACGGAGCGAGGGGATGCGGCCCGAGTGCCCGTCGGGCGTCGAGACGGTCATCGCGGTGAGATCGGCGAGCGTGAGGTCGGCGGTGTCGCGCGGGTCGCCCGCGAGTCGGCTCAGGTTGAAGTCGTGCATGACAACCCAGTCGCCGTCAGCGGTCTGGATGGTGTCGAACTCGACGAGGTCGGCGCCCTGCGCGTGCGCGGCCTCGAGCGCCTCGATCGTGTTCTCGACCGCGACGGCCGGCGCGCCGCGGTGCCCGAGGATGAATGCGGCGCCGTCGTCGATGCGGTCGAGCTGCGGGAAGGCCTGCAGGGCGAGCGCGGCCGCGACCCCCGCGGCGACGACGGGGATGGCGATGGCGGCCGTGCGGCGGAGCGCCGGCGAGGCCGCACGGTCCGGTTCGGCGGCCGGCTCGTCGTCCGACGGCGCGGCCGACTCGGTGCGTCCCGCCGTGTCCGGCGAGCCGGCGGCCTGGCGGGCGCGCACCGCCGCCGTGAAGACGTGCGACTGCAGCGCGATGCCGAGACCCGTGAGGAAGAACGCGACGACCGGGAGCACCCCGCTGCAGATCGCGGCGACGACGACCGCGGTGTCGGGCCCCGCGCCGAGCGTCTCGGCGAGGTCGCCGAGCGCCGTCGCGCCGAGGCCCACACCGGCCGCCGCGAGCGCCGCGAGCATGACGGGGACGACGGCGCCGAGGATGAGCAGCGCGATCCGCCACGGGATCCAGCCGGTCGCGCGCCAGCTCGCCGCCATCGCCGCGGGCACCCGCAGGCCCGCGACGGCGATGAACGGGAGCGTGAGCACCAACCGGAGGTTGAGGTACCAGAGGACGAGGAGGGCGGCAGTGTAGCCGAGCGCGCCGCCCGGCGTCTTCATGAGCTCGCCGCTCACGAAGTTCGGCACCGCGATCCAGTCGCTGAAGACGGAGCCGAGCGCGGCGTGCCCGAGGGGTGCGAGGAGGAACGCGTACGGCACGAGCAGGAGCGTCGACGGCCGCAGCAGCCCGAGCAGCCGGGTGCCGAGCCCGTGCAGGAGCGCGCGCGGGCGCGGCAGGGCCCCGTCGCTCGCCGCCTGCTGCCCCGCCGCGGCGAGCAGGAATGCGGCCGCCTGCGCGAGCAGCGCGATGAGGCCGAGGACCGCGAGCAGGAGGAAGAGCAGGATGCCGGCCGGGGCCGCGAAGAACCGCGCCGCGGTGTCGAGCGTGAGGCTCGCGACGCCCGCGGCCTGGAGTGCCGCGCCGAAGACGGCGTGCAGCCCCGGCACCGCGAGCAGGACGACGATGCCCTGCAGCACGGCGATGAGCGCGAGCCAGCCGCCGAGCCGACCGAAGGTCAGCCGATACGCGTCGCCGAGCGACTTCCCCACCCTGATGCGCATCGCCCCCCGCTCACGCATCCCCGACGGTCTCCTCGTCGTCCCGCAGATACGGTGGGACCCAGCCCTCGACGTTCTTCTGCGACGCCGCCGTGATCGCGAGTGCGCCCGGCGGCACATCGCGGCGCACGACCGCCCCCGCCCCGACCGTCGCGTCGTCGCCGACCTCGACGGGGGCGACGAATGCGTTGTGCACGCCGGTGTGGACCCGGTCGCCGATGCGGGTTCGGTGCTTGTGCTTCCCGTCGTAGTTCGCCGTGATCGCGCCCGCGCCGATGTTCGTCCCCTCGCCGATCTCCGCGTCGCCGATGTAGGAGAGGTGGGGGACCTTCGAGCCCGCGCCGATCGTCGAGTTCTTCACCTCGACGTACGTGCCGATCTTGCCGCGCTCCCCGAGCACGGTCCCGGGGCGCAGATACGCGAAGGGACCGACCGTCGCGCCGGGGCCGATGACCGCGAGCGTCGCGTCGGTGCGGGACACCCTCGCGCCGTCGCCGATCTCGGTGTCGGTGATCGTCGTGTCTGGCCCGATGACCGCACCCGCGCCGATCGTCGTCGCGCCGCGCAGCTGCGTGTCGGGGAGGATCTCGGTGTCCTCGCCGATCGTCACCTCGACATCGATCCACGTCGTCGCCGGGTCGCGCACCGTCACCCCGGCGAGCTGATGCGCGCGAACGATCCGCGCATTCATGATCCGCTCCGCCTCCGCGAGCTGCGCGCGGTCGTTGACGCCGAGGAGGACCGTCGTGTCGCGGTGCTCGTGGGCGAGGACCCGCGCGCCGTCGGTGCGGAGGATGCCGAAGACGTCGGTGAGGTATTTCTCGCCCTGCGCATTCGTCGTCCCGACGCGCGCGAGCGCGGTCCGGAGCGCTTCGACACGGAAGACGTAGGTCCCGCTGTTCACCTCGTCGACCGCGGCCTCCTCCGCGGAGGCGTCCGCCTGCTCGACGATGCGGTCGATGCCGAGACCGTCGGCGGCGCGCAGGATGCGGCCGTAGCCGCTCGGGTCCGCCAGGCGGGCGGTGAGCACGGAGGCGGCGAAGTCCTGCCGCCGGTGGTCGTCGAGGAGCTCGCCGATCGTCGCGGCATCGAGCAGCGGGACATCGCCCGAGAGCACGACGACGTCGCCGTCGAAGCCGTCCGGGATGGCCGCGAGCGCGAGCTCGACCGCGCGGCCGGTGCCGGGGACGTCGTCCTGGTCGACGAGTCGGAGGCCGGGCACGAGGTCCTCGACCGCCGCCGCGACGAGGTCGCGCTCGTGGCGCACGACGAGGAGCGTGTGCTCTGGCGCGAGCTCCCGGGTCGTGTGGAGGACATGGGCGATGAGACTGCGGCCGGCGATCGAGTGGAGCACCTTCGGCGTCGCGGATCGCATCCGCGTGCCCTTGCCCGCCGCGAGGACGACGACTGCGAGACGGCGTGAGCTCATGCGATCATTCTGCCGGGTCTGGGAGAATCGGTGGGCGACCGGGTGCGGCGCGCGCTCTCGGCGCGGCGGGACCGGCCGATCCGCCTTGGTGTAATGGCAGCACGACGGCCTTTGGAGCCGTGAGGTCCAGGTTCGAGCCCTGGGGGCGGAGCACGGTGCGCGCGAAACGAAGGAAGAATCGCCCCTTCGTCCGGATTATGCGCACCTGCGGGTCGTTTCTCCTTCGCTGTGCACGCCCGCGCTCAGGCGCGCGCGGTGCGGCGGTCGATGACACGCCGGCTCGTCACCCCCACGATCGGCGCGAGCACGAAGGTGGCGAACCAGCTCCACATCGCCGTCTCCCCGCCCCAGACGAGCGCGATCGGGATCGACAGGCCGAAGACGACGAGCACCGGCACGAAGTCGAGCACGACGAACCAGAAGACGCCTGCGTCGACGTCGGCCGCGAGCAGGCCGCGGCGGCGCGCGTAGCTCCACTGCACGAGCTCGACCGCGCACAGCGCGACGACGACCGCTGCATAGAGCACGACCGCCGCCGTCTCCGGCGCGAACTCGCCGATGAGACTCGTCGGGAACGGCACCGAGGCGACGAGGAAGAGCAGGACGAGGTTGATGATGATGAAACCCGTGTCGTAGCCCGTCACGACGCGGAAGCGGCGATGATGCCCGACCCAGAAGTACGCGACGATCGTGAACGACAGGGCGAACGTGAGGTAGGAGGGCCACTCCGCCTGGAGCACCGCAAGCGCGCTCTCGCTGCCGAGCGGGACCCGGAGGTCGAGGACGAGCAGCGTCATCGCGATCGCGAAGACGGCGTCGCTGTAGTACGCGATGCGGTCGGCGTCCTTGCCGCGGCCGAACAGCCGGGTCGTCCTCGCCTGCACGCCCTCACTCACGGGACGACGGTAGCGGCCGCGGGGGTCGCGGCGCCAGGGGCGTGGGCCCTGTCGCCGAGCGCAGGCGGTGTCGTGCTGCGCAGGCATGTCGCGGCGGATGCCGCCTGCGGTCGGCGAGAGTGCCTGCGTGCGCGCTCGCCCGCGCGATCGGGAGGAATGCGGGCGGCGGCCCCGCGCATTCCTCCTACGCGATGACGCGCGCGCCCGGCACGGGGCCGTGCGCGCGGAGCGCCGTGAGCCCGGCGGCCGAGAGCGAGACCTGGAGCCCGATCGCGCTGTCGGTGTCGGGCGCGAGGAAGGCGATCGTCGGGCCCGAGCCGGAGACGATGCCGACGAGGGCGCCGCTGCGCTCGCCGAGCTCGAGCGTCCCGGCGAGCTCGGGGGCGAGCTGGAGGGCGACGGGCTGGAGGTCGTTCGTCATGGCCTCGGCGAGCATGACCGGGTCGCCCGCGCGCAGGGCCTGGAGGACCGAGATGTCGACCGCGGGGGCGAGCAGCGGCGGTGCGATGTCGACGCGATGCCGCTCCCGGTGCCGATCGAGCTCGGCGTAGACCTCGGGCGTCGACAGGCCGAAGTCCGCGAGCGCGAGCACCCACTCGAAGCTGCCCGTCGCGAGCGCCGGCGAGAGCTGATCGCCGCGACCGGTGCCGATCGCCGTGCCGCCGAGGAGCGCGAAGGGCACGTCGCTGCCGAGCTCGGCCGCGAGCTCGAGGAGCTCGTCGCGCGGCAGCGCCGTCTCCCAGAGGGCGTCGCAGGCGACGAGGGCGCCCGCCGCGTCCGCAGAGCCGCCACCCATGCCGCCCGTCACGGGGATGCGCTTGTGGACGCGCAGCGCCGCGCCGCCGTCGTGGCCGGTGCGCGCCGCGAGGAGACGGGCCGCCCGGACCGCGAGGTTCGCGCCGTCGGTCGGCACGCGGCTCACATCGACGCTGCCGTCGACCTCGATCGAGAAATCTGCGGAATGCGTCGCCCACACCTCGTCGCAGAGCGAGACCGCCTGGTAGGCGGTCGCGACGTCGTGGTAGCCGTCCTCCTGCAGGGTGCCGACGCGGAGGGCGAGATTGATCTTGCCCGGCACCTTCACATGCACGGTGCGGGGACCGGCCGAGGTGCTCATGGGCCCACACTACGCAACGCGGCTGGACCTCGCGATCGCGAGGAATGCGCCGACGTCGAGGGCCTCGCCGCGCGCCGTGGGGTCGAGTCCCGCGCGCTCGATGACGGCGGCCGCGTCCGTGCCGAGGACGCCCTGGAGGGACTGCCGGAGCATCTTGCGGCGCTGCCCGAACGCGGCGTCGATGAGCCGGAACGTCGCGAGGCGCTCGGCCTCGTCACCCGGCTCGGGGCGACGGTCGAGGCGGACGAGGACGGAGTCGACATTCGGCACGGGCCAGAAGACCTGGCGGCTCACCGGTCCGGCGATCCGGACGTCCGCGTACCAGGCGGCCTTCGCGCTCGGGGAGCCGTACACCTTCGAGCCGGGCGCGGCGGCGAGGCGGTGGCCGACCTCCGCCTGCACCATGACGAGCGCGCGCTCGAGGGTCGGGAACCGCTCGAGGAAATGGAGGAGGACGGGGACGCTCACGTTGTACGGGAGGTTCGCGACGAGGGCGACCGGGGGTCGGCCTTCGGGGCCCGGCGGGAGCGCGTCGACGTGCAGGGCGTCGGCGTGGACGACCTGGAGCGAATGCGCGGGGACGCCCTGCGCGGCGGCCGTCGCCGGGAGCAGCTCGGCGAGGCGGCCGTCGAGCTCGACGGCGACGACGCTCGCGCCCGCCTCGATGAGGCCGAGGGTGAGGCTGCCGAGGCCCGGGCCGATCTCGACGATGTGCTCGCCCGGTGCGACATCGGCGGCGGCGACGATGCGGCGGACCGTGTTCGGGTCGTGGACGAAGTTCTGTCCGAGCTTCTTCGTCGGGGTGAGACCGAGGTGCGCGGCGAGCTCGCGGATGCGGGGCGGGCCGAGCAGCGAGGGCATGGTGCGAGCGTAGTGCCCGATGTCTGTGGCCCGTTCTAGTGTCGATGCATCGAACATCTGTTCGATTCCCGTTCGATCACTGGAGATCCATGGACGCCGCCCGACTCGCCGCGATGAGCGACGGCGCGTTGCTCGAGGAGCAGTCGGCGCTCGTCGCGCAACGGCGTCGCGTCGATGCGGCCCTCGCGAGCGTGGCCGGCGAGATCGCCCGGCGTTCGTCGCGGGAGGCGGGGTTCGCGGGGCTCGCGCAGCGGCACGGTCACCGGTCGGCGGAGGACTTCATCGCCACCGCGACCGGGCTGAGCCGACGGGAGACGGGGGCGCTCGTGCGCGTCGCGACTGCCGCGGCGGGCGGCGGGACGCCGTCGATCGCGAGTGCCGTCGGCGCCGGGACCGTCTCGGTCGCGGCGGCCGACGCGATCATGCGGGGGCTCGGGGCGGCCAGTCCACAGCTCGGCGCCGACGCGCTCGATGCCGCCGCGGCGACGCTGCTCGAGGCGGCGGGCGACGCCGCGCCCGAGGAACTCGTGGGGACGGCACGGGAGCTGCGGGCGCTCCTCGATGCGGACTCCGTGAGCGATCGCGAGCGGGAGCTGCGCGGGCGACGGTCGCTGCGGATGTTCCGCCAGGACGACGGCATGACCCGGCTCACCGCGCTGCTCGACCCCGAGTCCGCCGCGCAGGTGCGGGCGGTCTGCGATGCGCTCACGGCGCCGCGGCGCGGCGGGCCACGCTTCGTCGACGCGGGCGACATCGACCGCGCCCGGCGGCTCGAGCAGGATCCCCGGACGACGGAGCAGCTCGCGCTCGACGGGATCGTCGAGCTGCTGCGCATCGGCGCCGAGGTCGCACCCGCCTCGCTCATCGGCTCGCGGCGCCCGGCCGTGCGGATCCATGTGCGCGACGCGGACCTGCGGGCGCGGGGGATGGCGGGCGCGGGCCTCGGCGTCGGCGTCGGCGGGACGCCGGCAGGCACGGGTGCCGTGACAGGTCGGACAGTCGACGGCGCTGGCATGACGATCGCGGGCGCGGGACGCATCGAGGGCGAGGCGGTGCCGATCTCACTCGCGACGGTGGAGCGCCACATCTGCGCTGCGGGCACGGTGCCGATCCACTTCGACTCCGCGGGCCAGGTCGTCAACGTCGGCCGCGAGCACCGGCTCTACACGCATCGCCAGCGCATCGGGCTCGCCGCCCGCGACGGCGGCTGCCGCTGGCCCGGCTGCGATCGGCCGCCGAGCTGGTGCGAGGCCCACCACATCGACGAATGGCACGCGCACGACGGCCGCACCGATCTCGCCGACGGCATCCTCCTCTGCCGCTTCCACCACCTCATGGTCCACGACCGGGGCTGGCGCATCCGCCGGGGTCGAGGGGAGGAGTCTGCCCGCTACTGGGCGGAGCGGGACGCGCCGCCGGGT
>CAKUJB010000057.1 GCA_934661165.1 uncultured Microbacteriaceae bacterium
ACTTCGACGAGAAGTACCGCGCCGGCGAGATCGAGCTCGAGATCGTCCCGCAGGGCAACCTCGCCGAGCGCATCCGCGCCGCGGGCGCCGGCATCGGCGCATTCTTCACCCCGACCGGCGTCGGCACCGAGATCGCCGAGGGCAAGGAGCAGCGGGCGATCGACGGCAAGGACTACATCCTCGAATACCCGATCCGCGCCGACTTCGCGCTCATCCAGGCGTTCCGCGGCGACCGGCTCGGCAACCTCGTGTACCGGCGCACCGCGCGCAACTTCGGGCCGATCATGGCGAGCGCGGCGCGGACGACGATCGTCCAGGTCGACGAGGTCGTCGAGGTCGGCGCGCTCGACCCCGAGGCGATCGTGACGCCCGGCCTCTTCGTCGACCGGGTCGTCCCGGTCGGCTACCGCCCCTGGCTCGACGCGCAGGGCGCATTCATCGGCGGCGTCGACGTCAACGGCGAGCCGCTCGCGACCGAGGGAGAGGACGCCTGATGGCCACCAGGATCAGCCGGGTCGAGCTCGCGAAGCGGGTCGCCGCCGACATCCCCGAGGGCGCGTACGTCAACCTCGGCATCGGCGCGCCGACGCTCGTCGCCGACCACATGCCCGAGGGGCGCCAGATCATCCTCCACACCGAGAACGGCATGCTCGGCATGGGCGCCGCCCCCGAGGCGGACCAGGTCGACCCCGACCTCATCAATGCCGGGAAGCAGGCGGTCACGGCGCAGCCGGGCGCCGCATTCTTCCACCACGCCGACTCGTTCGGCATGATGCGCGGCGGGCACCTCGACGTCTGCGTCCTTGGCGCCTTCGAGGTCTCGCAGACCGGCGACCTCGCGAACTGGTCGACGGGCGCGCCCGGCGCGATTCCCGCGATCGGCGGCGCGATGGACCTCGCGATCGGCGCGAAGGACGTCTACGTCATGACCGACCTCCTCACGAAGGACGGGCAGCCGAAGCTCGTCGCCGATTGCAGCTACCCGCTCACCGGCGTGCGCTGCGTGAGCCGGGTCTACACCGACCACGCCATCTTCCAGGTGACGCCCGACGGCTTCGCCGTGACCGAGCGCTTCGGCGACACGACGCACGCCGAGCTCGAGGAGCTCACCGGCCTCACTCTCATCGACGCGACGGGAGCCGCAGCATGACCGCCTCATTCGTCTACGACGCCGTCCGCACGCCGTTCGGCCGGGTCGGCGGCGCCCTGTCGGGCGTGCGCCCCGATGACCTCGCCGCCGTCGCGATGCGGGCCCAGGTCGAGCGCCTCGACCTCGACCCCGCCCGCCTCGCCGACGTCATCTGGGGCGACGCGAACCAGGCCGGCGAGGACAACCGCAACGTCGGCCGCTTCGGTGCGCTCCTCGCGGGCTTCCCGACGACCGTCACCGGGGTCACCGTCAACCGCCTCTGCGGATCGAGCCTCGAGGCGGTCATCCAGGGCTCGCGCGCGGTCGAGGCCGGCGACGCCGACCTCGTGCTCACGGGCGGCGTCGAGTCGATGTCGCGCGCGCCGTTCGTTGTCGAGAAGTCGCCGAAGGGCTGGCCCGCGGTCGGCAACCAGACCCTGTGGAACACGTCGATCGGCTGGCGCATGGTCAACCCCGCGCTCCGGGGGGACTGGACGATCTCGAACGGCGAGTCCGCCGAGCTCATCGCCCGCGAGTTCGGCCTGAGCCGTGAGGCGCAGGACGAGTTCGCCGCCCGCTCGCACCGGCTCGCGGCCGCGGCCTGGGCGCAGGGCGTCTACGACGGCGAGATCGTGCAGGTCCCCGGTGCGGAGCTCGCCCGCGACGAGGGCATCCGCGACGACAGCACGGTCGAGAAGCTCGCGGGCCTCAAGCCGCTCTTCGCGAAGGACGGCAACGGCTCGGTGACGGCCGGCAACTCCTCGCCGATCAACGACGGCGCCGCCGCGGTGCTCATCGGCGCCGAGGGCGCGCTCGACGCGGAGCCGCTGGCCCGCATCGCCGGGCGCGGCTGGTTCGGCAACGACCCCGACCGCTTCCCGATCGCCCCCGTCGAGGCGGCGAACCGCGCGCTCGCCCGCGCCGGGCGCACCTGGGCGGACGTCGATGTCGTCGAGCTCAACGAGGCCTTCGCCTCGCAGTCCCTCGCCTGCATCCAGCTCTGGCCGGACCTCGACCCGGAGCGGGTGAACATCCACGGCGGCGCGCTCGCCATGGGACACCCGCTCGGTGCCTCTGGCGCGCGTGTCGTCGGCCACGCGGCGCACGAGCTGAAGCGCCGCGGCGGCGGCGTCGCGGTCGCGGCACTGTGCATCGGCGTCGGCCAGGGCCTCGCGGTCGTCCTCGAGCGCTGAGCTGCGCGCCCGGTCCAGGTGATTCGTCCCGTTCTCAGGTCCGGACCGGCGCACACCGACCGAATCGGCTGTGTGCCGGCCCGGAGACCTGAACCGCGGAGGGAGGAATGCGGGTGAGTGACGAACGCGAGTGGGTCGAGTCCTTCGCACGGGGACTCGCCGTCATCCGCGCCTTCGACGCGGAGCACCCGGCCCTGACGCTCTCCGAGGCGGCGGCGCGCGCGGGCATCAGCCGCGCCTCGGCGCGCCGCCTGCTCCAGACGCTCGAGACGCTCGGCTACGTGCGGGCGGAGGGCCGCGCATTCGTCCTCACGCCGCGCGTGCTCGAGCTCGGGACCGCCTACCTGTCCGCCTCGAGCCTCGCGGAGATCGTGCAGCCCCACCTCGAGCGGCTCAGCCGGGACCTCGACGAGTCGGTGTCGGCCGCGGTCCTCGACGGCGACGACATCGTGTACATCGCGCGGGTCGCGACGCGGCGCATCATCTCGGTCGGCATCACGATCGGCACGCGGCTGCCGGCCGACCGGACCTCGATGGGCCACATCCTCCGGGGCGACGAGCAGGAGTGGGCGCTCGCCGACCAGGAGCTCGAGCCCGGGCTGCGGGCGATCGCCGCACCCATCCATGGCCGCGACGGCCGGATCATCGCGGCCATCAACATCTCGACCTCGGTGCACCGCGTCGAGATGGACGAGCTCACGACGCGGCACCTGCCGGCGCTGCTCGCCGCCGCGGAGGCGATCGACGCCGACCTCGCGGCCGCGCGGCACTGAGCGGCGCGCGACACGAGCGCAGGACGAATGCGCGAGCGCAGGACGGAAGCCGCGGATCGGTCCGCCGGTCGCGCATTCGTCCTGCTCTCGCGCACCCCGCGCACTGCGCGGCCCGTCGAAGCGTCGTAGGCTGGACGGCGACTTCGGAACACTCATGAGGAGGCGTGCCATGTGCCGGGCGACGACGTGCGAGGTGTGCGGCAAGACGACGTGGATGGGCTGCGGCGAGCACATCGACTCGGTCAAGGAGACGGTGCCCGCCGAGGAGTGGTGCGAGGGCGCGGTCGCGCATCAGGCGCCTGAGTCCGTCCCCGCGTGAGCGCCCCGGACCCCGAGGCGGCCCGCGTCGGCGCGGGGCGACGCGCCCTGTTCATCGTCGACGTCCAGAACGACTTCACCGAGGGCGGCGCGCTCGGCGTCGCCGGGGGCGCGCAGCTCGCGAGCCGCATCACCGACTACATCCGCAGTCACCGCGACGACTACGACGTCGTCTTCGCGTGCCGGGACTGGCACACCGCGGGCATCGACAATGGCGGCCACATCGCGCTGCCGCCGGCCGAGCCCGACTTCGTCGACACCTGGCCGCCGCACTGCATCGCCGGCACGTGGGGCGCCGAGTACCACCCGGGCCTCGACGTCGAGTGGCTCGACGTCCACATCGTCAAGGGCCAGGGCGAGCCCGCCTACTCGATCTTCGAGGGGCACACGCACGACGGTCGGGACTTCCCCGAGGTGCTCGGCTCGCACGGCGTCTCGACGATCGACATCGTCGGCATCGCGACCGACTACTGCGTCCGGATGTCCGCGCTCGACGCCCTCGCGAGCGGGCGCGACGTGCGGGTGCTCACCGACCTCGTCGCGGGCGTCGCCGAGGCCTCCTCGGCGGCCGCGCTCGAAGAGATCGCCGCCGCCGGAGTAGAACTGGCGAGCGCAGAACCAGGAGAATGCTGACATGCAGTTCCACCACCGCGGCTACGTGTCGCAGGACCCCAGGGTGAAGCCGGCCGCCGGGCATGGGATCGACCGTCCCACCGAGCTCCCCGACGAGATGGATGTCCTCATCGTCGGCTCCGGCCCCGCCGCGGTCGTCGTCGGCGCCCAGCTCTCGCGATTCCCCTCGGTGGACGTGCGGATGATCGAGCAGCGGCCCGGCCGCCTCGAGGTCGGTCAGGCCGACGGCATCCAGGCGCGCTCGGTCGAGACGTTCCAGGCGTTCGGCTTCGCGGAGGAGGTCGTCCAGGAGGCGTACCGCAACGTCGAGATGTGCTGGTGGAAGCCGGATGCCGCCGACCCGAGCCGCATCGTCCGCGTCTCCCGCGCCCCCGACGACGCGACCGGCATCAGCGAGTTCCCGCACATCTACGTCAACCAGTCGCGCATCCTCGACTACTTCCTCCGCGACGCCGAGCGGGCGCCCGGCCGGCTCGTGCCCGACTACGGCATCGAGTTCGTCGACGTCGAGTTCGACTACACGGCGAGCCACCCGGTCGCCGCCCGCGTCCGGTACACGGCCGGGCCGCGGCAGGGCGAGGAGCGCATCGTCCGCGCGAAGTACCTCGTCGGCGGTGACGGCGCCCGCAGCCGCGTGCGCGCCTCGCTCGGGCACCGGCTCCACGGCCAGTCCTCGATGCACGCCTGGGGCGTCATCGACGTGCTCGTGAACACGGACTTCCCCGACATCCAGGTCAAGTGCTCGATCCAGTCGCACGACGCCGGCAACATCCTGCTCATCCCCCGCGAGGGCGGCTACCTCGTGCGCATGTACGTCGACCTCGACGAGGTCGAGGAGGGCAAGGACGAGGAGGTCCGGGCGACCCCGCTCGAGACGATCATCGCGAAGGCGAACCGCATCCTCCACCCGTACACGCTCGACGTCCGCCAGACCACCTGGTGGTCGGTCTACCTCGTCGCCCACCGCGTCACGGACGGCTTCGACGACGTGCCGGCGGAGCTCGCCGGCGTCCGCGCGCCGCGCGCATTCATCATGGGCGACGCCTGCCACACCCACTCCGCGAAGGCGGGGCAGGGGATGAATGTGTCGATGCAGGACGGCTTCAACCTCGGCTGGAAGCTCGCCGCGGTCCTCGAGGGCCGCGCGCCCGAGACGCTGCTCGCGACCTACGGCGAGGAGCGGAAGGTCGTCGCGCAGAACCTCATCGACTTCGACAAGGAGTGGTCGAGCCTCATGGCCCGGCCCGTCGACGAGTGGGAGGACCCGAGCGAGCTCGAGGCGTACTACGTGCGGACCATGGAGTTCCCGGCGGGCTTCATGACCGAATACGCGCCGTCGGCGATCACGCTCGGCACGGAGCACCAGCAGCTCGCGGCCGGCTTCCCCGTCGGCAAGCGCTTCAAGTCGACCGAGGTCATCCGTCGCGCCGACAACCGCTGGCGCCACATCGGGCACGAGCACGAGGCGGACGGGCGCTGGCGCGTCTACGTCTTCGCCGACGCGGCGGCGCCCGCGCTGACGGGGACGGCGACGGCCGACTTCGCGAACTGGTGGGCCACCGACCCGGCCTCGCCGCGCGTGCAATACACGCCGGCCGGCGGTGACGACGACGCCGTCTTCGACACGAAGGTCGTCTACCAGCAGGACTACACCCTCGTCGAGCCGGGCGATGTGCCCGCGGCGTTCAAGCCGGTGAAGGTCCCCTTCGGGCTCGTCGACCTCAACCAGATCTTCTCGTCCGGACACGGCCGCGACATCTTCCGCGACCGGCAGATCGACCCGGCCGGCGCGATCGTCGTCGTCCGGCCGGACCAGTACGTCGCCGCGGTGCTGCCGTTGACCGCCCGGGAGGAGCTCACCGAGTTCTTCGCGGGCAACATGCTCGAACCGCGCGTGTAACGGCGCCCCGCGCCTCAGGCGAGGAGCTGGTGCCGGGCGAGCTCGTCTCGTCTGGTGGATCCGTCACCGGGTGGCGGGTGATTCGCCGAGCGGCGGGTCTGAGCGACCTCACGCCCGCCACCGGGTGAATTCCCCGCCGCTCGCGGACCGGGGGTGGCGTGTCGACTCGCTGCGCTCCCTCAGACCCGCGGCTCAGGCGAGGAGCTGGTGCCGCGCGAGCTCGCGGTACAGGGGCGTCGAGGCGACGAGCTCCTCGTGCGTCCCCGTGCCGATGACCGACCCGTGGTCGAGCACGACGATCTGGTCGGCGTCGACGACGGTCGACAGCCGGTGGGCGATGACGAGGAGCGTCCGCTCGGCCGCGACGGCGTCGATCGCGTCGCGGAGCAGCTGCTCGTTGCCGCCGTCGAGGGAGGCCGTCGCCTCGTCGAGGAGCAGCACGGGCGGCGCGGCGAGGAGCGCGCGCGCGATCGCGAGGCGCTGCCGCTCGCCGCCGGAGAGCATGATGCCGTTCTCGCCGACTTCGGCGCTCAGGCCCGCCGGATGGCGATCGAGGACCTCGCCGAGGTTGACCGTCCGGAGCACCGCCGCGCATTCCTCATCGCTCGCGCCCGGCCGCCCGAGGAGCAGGTTGTCGCGGATCGTGCCGGCGAGGACGGGCGCGTCCTGCTCGACGTAGCCGATGCGGGCGCGGAGGTCGCGGCGGTCGATATCGCGGACGTCGACGCCGTCGAAGCGCACGGCCCCCGCGGTCGGGTCGTAGAAGCGCTCGATGAGCGCGAGGATCGTCGACTTGCCGGCGCCGGACGGGCCGACGAGCGCGGTGCGCTTGCCGCGAGGCACGCCGAAGGTCACGCCGCGGAGCACCGGCTCCGGCGAGGCCGCGTAGGCGAAGTGGACGTCGTCGAAGGCGATCGTGTTCATCGACGCGATCGAGCCGGTGACGACCGGCACCTCGTCGCGGCGGCGCTCGCGGACGTCGACCTGCTCGCCCTCGGCGGGCAGGTCGATGATCTCCTGGATGCGGCCGAGCGCGCCGAGCGCCTGGTTCACCGCGGCGATCGCGCCGATGAACTGCGTGACCGGCATGAGGAGCATGAAGAGGAAGAGGAGGAATGCGGCGAGGGCCGCGACGTCGATCGCGCCCGCGGCGACGCGCAGGCCGCCGACGCCGAGCGTCGCGAGGAGCGCGAGCTGGAGCGCGATCCCCGCGATGGGGACGACGGCGGCCGAGGCGCGCGCGACGCGGAGCCCGGCCCGGTAGGCGCCGACCGCCTCGGCGTCGATGACGGTCTCCTCGCGCTCCGTCGCGTTCGCCGCGCGCACGGTGCGGATGCCGCTGATCGCGCGCTCCACGGCGGAGGTGAGCGAGCCGACGCGGCGCTGCGCCTCGGCGCTCGCCCGCCGGATGAGCCCGGACAGCGCCCCGACCGCGCCGAACGCGACGACGAGCACGCCGAGCAGGATGAGCAGCAGCGTCCAGTCGATGATCGCCATCGCGATGATCGCGCCGACGAAGGTGAGCGCGCCGCCGATCGCCTCGACGAGCCCCTGCGTGAGGACGGCGCGCAGCAGCGTCGCGTCGGCGCCGACGCGCGAGACGAGGTCGCCGGTGCGGCGGACGTCGAACTCGCCGATCGGGAGGCGCAGGAGCTTCGCGATGAGCTGGCGGCGGGTCGAGAGCACGACGCCCTCGCCCATGCGCTGCAGCAGGTAGTGCTGGAAGGCGACGAGGATCGCGCTCACGACGACGAGGACGACGAGCGCGCCGACGAGCCCCCAGTCGATCGGCTTGCCGGCCTGGACGAGCGAGACGATGAGCCCGACGACGAGCGGCTGCGCGAGGGACGCGAGCGAGGCAAGGATCGACAGCGCGATCGCGAGGGTCAGCAGCCCCCGCTGGCCGGTCAGGTGGGGGAGCAGCTGCCGGAAGGTCGCTCTCGGTCCGGTCTCGTCACGCCGCTTCGCCACGGCCCCATTCTCTCCCGCGCTGGCTGAGCGCTCGCCCGGGCGGCGCCCGTCCCGTCCCGCGCGCGTCAATGGAACGCGGGGATGATGAGCCAGATGCCGTAGAGCACGATCGCCGCGAAAGCGGCGAATGCGAGCCAGGCCCCGATCGTCGCGAGGATCGGGCGGCCGACGTGGTTGACGTCGTCCTCCTCCTCGTCGGTCGCCTCGCCGACGCTGCCGGGCTGCGCCGGCGTCGCGAGCAGCCGGATGCCGATGCCGACGACGAGCACGATCGCGAGCGAGGCGACGACGGTCACCCCGAGGACGAGGAGGAATGCGAGCCAGTCGATCACGACTCGTCCCCCTTCGCCACGGGCTCGGGTCTCGCCCGCTTCGCCTTCGCCTTCTGCTTCTTGGCCTTGGCCTTCGCCTTCGCCTTGGCGGCCTTCGCCTTCTCGGCGCGCTTCGCCTTCTGCGCCGCGCGCTTCGCCTTCGCGGCGGCCCGGCGCGCGGCCGCGGCCTCGCGGCGGCGCTGCACGGGCAGCGAGACGGCCTCGGCGGCCTCGGCGACGCCGCTCATCACGTTGCCCGCGTCGATCTGGTTGCGCCGCGCGAGGATGAACATGATGGCGAGGGCGATCACGCCGATGACCGTGCCGACGATGACGCCGAGCTCGCCGAGCAGCGCGAGGGCGGCGAAGGCGCCGCCGACCGCGGCCGAGGCCGGCAGCGTGAGGAGCCAGCCGATGCCGATGCGGCCCGCCGTGCCCCACTTGACCTTCGAGCCGCGCCGCCCGAGGCCGGAGCCGATGACCGAGCCGCTCGCGACCTGCGTCGTCGACAGCGCGAAGCCGAGGTGCGAGGAGGCGAGGATCGTCACGGCGGTCGAGGTCTCCGCGGCGAAGCCCTGCGCGGGCTTCACGTCGGTGATGCCCGTGCCGAGGGTCTTGATGATCCGCCAGCCGCCCGAGTAGGTGCCGATCGCGATCGCGAATGCGCAGGAGGCGATGACCCAGAACGGGACGCCGTCCTCGCGCGAGATCGCGCCCGCGGAGATGAGCACGAGCGTGATGATGCCCATCGTCTTCTGCGCGTCGTTCGTGCCGTGCGACAGCGCGACGAGCGAGGAGGAGAAGATCTGCGCGACCTTGAACCGCCCGCGCCCGTTCGGGTTGCCGTCGCGGCGCCGCGTGATGCGGTACACGAGCCGGGTCGCGAGGAAGGCGGTCCCGCCCGCGATGACCGGCGCGAGGATCGCGGGCAGCAGCACCTTGTCGAGCAGCGTCGTCCAGCTGATCGCGCCGAGTCCGGCCCCGACGAGCGCCGAGCCGATGAGGCCGCCGAAGAGGGCGTGCGAGGACGACGAGGGCAGGCCGAAGAGCCACGTCGTCACGTTCCACACGATCGCCGCGAGGACGGCGGCGAAGATGAACTCCGGCGTGATCGCGACCCCGCCGCCCGCGGGGTCCTCGTTGATGAGGCCCTTCGAGATCGTGAGCGCGACGTGCGTCGAGAGGAATGCGCCGACGAGATTGAGCACGGCGGCGAGCGCGACGGCGGTCCGCGGCTTGAGCGCCCTCGTCGCGATCGGCGTCGCCATCGCATTCGCGGTGTCGTGGAAGCCGTTCGTGAAGTCGAAGACGAGCGC
>CAKUJB010000058.1 GCA_934661165.1 uncultured Microbacteriaceae bacterium
CGCTCGCCCTGTCCCGCGCGCTCGCGGCGGCTCAGGCGGCGGCGGGCGGCGGCGCCGCGGCGGCCGAGTCCGCCGGACGCGCCGTGCTCGAATCCGCGGCGGGCGTCGACCCCGACTACCTCGCGATCGTCGACCCCGCGACGTTCGCCCCCCTTGCGGCCGACCATCTCGGCCCGGTCATCGCCATCGTCGCCGCGAAGGTCGGCACGACGCGGCTCATCGACAACGCTCGATTCGCGATCGGCTGACCTCCGGACCGGCGTCGCCCCGGGTGCTCGATCGCGGCGGCCCCGCCGATGATCGCGACCGTGAGGCCGAGTCGTCGCATGCGCATCTCCGGCTCAGCTCGCGAGGACGGTGCGCTTGAGCTGCTCGTACTCCGCCTGGTCGATCGCGCCGGCGTCGAGGAGGTCCTTCGCCCTGGCGATCTCGGAGGCGGGGCCGCCGGTGCCGGCGAGGCCGCGGACGTAGTCCTCGGTGGCCGCCTGGGCGGCCTTGGCCTGCGCGGCATTGCGCTCGGCCATGCCGCGGCCGCGGGCGATGAGGTAGACGATCGCCGGGATGACGGGGATGAAGATGAAGGCGATCACCCAGAGCGCCTTCCAGCCGCCGTGCAGCTCTCGGTCGCGGAAGAGATCCGCGACGATCGAGAAGAGCATCATCAGGTAGGCGATGAAGACGAAGATCGTGAGGAACCACCAGATGGCGTCCCAGATCACGGCCCAGTAGGTCATGGTTGCACCCTTTCTCGGCGCCCGGGGGGTGCCTGTCGTGCTCACAGTAGTGGTCGCCGGGCCGCGCCGTCGAGGCGACGACGATCACGCGTCGATGACCGGCACCTCACCGCGGTCGATCGCCGCGCGCAGCACGTCGAAGTCGCGCCGGGACTGGCGGGCGTAGTCCTCGGCCCAGGCGACGGCCGCCCGGTCGAAGGCCGGGCTGCCGCCGAGATAGCCGGCGATCTCGGTCCCCGCGGCGCTCTGCGAATGCGCGCGGGCCAGGCGCGCGCCGCAGGCCCGCACATACGAGGTGAACTCCTCCGGGGTGAGTCCCTCGGTCTCGATCGACCCCTTGCGGTCGCGGTACTGGCGCACATAGAAGTCGCGCCCGTCGTTGCTGAACCAGCCGAGGAACGGGTCGGAGACGGCCTGCAGCACGCGCTGACAGGCGACGACCCGGTGCCCCTCGCTGCGGAAGAGCGGGACGATGCCGCCGTCGCGCTGGGCGACCGTCGGCGCCGGCAGCCCGCCGAAGCGATCGAGCGCGGAGCGCGGCGCCTCCTTGACCTGGAGGATGATCGGCTCGCCGACGGGGCCGGCAAGCACGACGATGTAGCAGCGGGTCCCGACGCTCCCGACCCCGACGACCCGTCGCGCGACGTCGGCGACCTCGAACTGCGAGAGCAGCACGGCGATGTCGACCGGGACGGTCTGCAGGTACTCGGCCAGCAGCTCGTCGACCTTCGCGGCGAGTTCGGGGTCGAGCCTGGTCAGCACGGGCGGCTGCTCGACGATGCGCAGCCGACCTGCCGCGTCGGTCTCGGTGATCTTGAGCAGCGTGCGATCGGCGGTGCGACGCAGCGCCGCCTTGACGGCGCGATCCAGGACGCGTCGAGCGGCCGGGGCGAGGGGCAGCTGCTTCGTGCGCTTCGCATCGGTGAGGTCGGTGTCGGCCTGGAAGAAGTACCGCGTCACGGCGTCGAGCCCGGCGAGCTCGCGCATCGTCCGGCGGTAGGCGGCCGCGGCCGCGAGCGCGGCGGCGGTCGTCGCCTCGGTCTCGTAGCCGTTGGCCTGCGCGGCGATGACGATGCTCGTGAGCAGGCGCTTCACGTCCCACTCCCAGGGGGCGACGGAGGCCTCGTCGAAGTCGTTGAGGTCGAAGACGAGGGTGCGCTGCGGCGAGCTGTAGAGGCCGAAGTTCGCGAGGTGCGCGTCGCCGCAGGCGAGGACGTCGAGCCCCGTCGTCGGCGCCCCGGCGAGGTCATGGGCCATGAGCGCCGCGGTGCCGCGGAAGAATGCGAACGGGCCGGCGGCCATGCGCGCCATCCGGATCGGCACGAGCTCGGGCACTCGCGCGGCGTTCTGCACGTCGAGCAGCGCGAGCGGGTCCCGCTCGATCGGCGCGAAGGCCGCATGGGCGCTGCGCGGCAGTCGCTGCCGAAGCGCCCGGCCCGCGGCGACGGCCTCGTCGCGACCGCGCACGGGGCGGCCGGCCTGCCGGAGTCTCACGTCGAAGAACGTCATCGCTCGGTCACCCTGACAGAAAGCGCCGCCGCACGCCAGAGGCGGCGGGCCTAACCGCCGAGTGCTGAGCCCCGCGCGGCTAGGCTTGGCTCCCGTGGCCGACGTGACTCCCGACACCCCAGAGCATGAGGAGCTCACCGCTGAGGAGATCAGCGAGCAGATGGGCATCCGCCTCGCCAAGCGCGAGCGGCTCATCGCGGAGGTCGGCGACGCCTATCCGGTCGCGCTGCCGATCACGACGACGATCGGCGAGGTCCGCGCCGCGCACCCCGGCCTCGAGCCCGACACGCAGACGGGCGAGCTCGTCGGGCTCGCGGGCCGCATCGTCTTCCGCCGCGACGCGGGCAAGCTCGTCTTCGTCACGCTCCAGGCCGGCGACGGCCAGCGCCTCCAGGCGATGCTCTCGGCGGCGAACGTCGGCGCGGACTCCCTCGCGACGTTCAAGGAGCTCGCCGACCTCGGCGACCACCTCTTCGTCCACGGCGAGGTCATCGCCTCGCGCCGCGGCGAGCTGAGCATCATGGCGGACGAGTGGCGGATCGCGGCGAAGGCCGTCCGGCCGCTGCCGAACGTCTACAAGGACCTCGGCGAGGAGACCCGCGTCCGCCAGCGCTACATCGACCTCATCGTCCGCGAGCAGGCGCGGCAGACGGTCGTCGCCCGCGCGACGACGATGTCGAGCATCCGCCGCACGCTCGAGTCGCGCGGCTTCATCGAGGTCGAGACCCCGAAGCTCCAGGTCATGCACGGCGGCGCGAATGCGCGGCCGTTCGTCACGCATTCGAACGCGTTCGACATGGAGCTCTACCTCTCGATCGCCCCGGAGCTCTTCCTCAAGCGCGCCGTCGTCGGCGGCATCGAGCGCGTCTTCGAGATCGCCCGCAACTTCCGCAACGAGGGCGCCGACTCGACGCACTCCCCGGAGTTCGCGATGCTCGAGGCGTACCAGGCGTACACCGACTATCACGGGATCGCCGACCTCACGCAGGCGATCATCCAGGACGCCGCGCTCGCGGTCGCCGGATCCCACGTCGTCACGTGGCACGACGGCACCGAGTACGACCTCGGCGGCGACTGGCCCCGCATCTCGCTGTACGGCTCGCTCTCCGAGGCCGTCGGCGAGACGATCACGCCCGAGACCCCGCTCGCCGACCTCAAGCGCCTCGCGGACGCGGCCGGCATCGAGGTCCCGCACGAGGTGCCCGGCAAGTACGTCGAGGAGCTCTGGGAGCACTTCGTCAAGGGCGGTCTCGACCGGCCGACGTTCGTCATGGACTTCCCCCTCGACACGTCGCCGCTCACCCGCGAGCACCGCGAGCGCCCGGGCGTCGTGGAGAAGTGGGACCTCTACGTCCGCGGCTTCGAGCTCGCGACCGGCTACTCGGAGCTCGTCGACCCGGTCGTGCAGCGCGAGCGCTTCATCGAGCAGGCGCGTCAGGGCGCGGCGGGCGACGACGAGGCGATGCGCATCGACGAGGAGTTCCTCCGCGCGATGGAGTACGGCATGCCGCCGTCGGGCGGCATGGGCATGGGCATCGACCGGCTCCTCATGGCGCTGACGGGCCTCGGCATCCGCGAGACGATCCTCTTCCCCCTGGTGAAGTGATGGACCGCAAGTCCTCCCGCCTGCTCATGACCGCGGTCCTCGTGCTGCTCGTCGTCGGCGTCGCGGTCGCGTTCCTCCTCAACGCCGGCTGAGCGGGCGCCGCACGGCGCCGAGCGAGGAATGCGCGGGGCGGCCTCGCAGGCGCCCTCGCCTAGACTGTGGGCATGCCGCAGGAGTACTGGGCGAACTTCGTCTTCAGCCTCGTGCCGACCATCGTGATCGGCCTCATCTTCTGGTACATCCTGCGCGGGATCATCCGCTCGGACCGCCGCGAGCGCGAGGTCGCGGCGCGGATCGACGCCGAGGAGCGCGCGAAGGCGGGCCTCCCGCCCCGCGCCTGATCCCGCTCAGTCAGGGACGATGACCTCGACGAGGTCGGCTGCCGCTCGAGCGAGCCTCCGGTCGAGGGTCAGCAGCGGAGACTGCAGCCACTCCGCGAGCGCGACGTAGCTCGCGTCGTAGGCGGTGAACTGGCCGCGGAGCTCCCAGATCCTCGGGAGCAGCGGCCCATGGGGATGCAACGACAGCCGTGTGAGGTGCGGCAGCTCTGCCAGCCAGTGTCCGGCGGCGTCGGCAGCGCGACGATCCGTGCGAGCGCTGCGCCGCAGTGCATTGGCCGTCTCGATGAGGGCGACCTGCGGCGCGTGCATCCAGTCGTCGCCGAGCCGGGACCAGATCTGCTCGCCGCGCTCGCCGGACAGCTCCACCAGGACGGAGGCGTCGACGACGGTGGCATCCATCAGCGGGCGTCCCGCTCGGACTTCCAGTCGTCGATCTCCTCCTGCGTGACGCGACCGCCGGTCGAGGGCGGCCGGTTCCGCCACCACGTCTCCCAGGCTTCGCGACGTCGCACCGTGTCGGAGAGCTCTCGCCGCAGGTAGGCCGAGAGCGAGAGACCCTCGGCGGCCGCCGTGCGCTCGAGCGCATCGACGATCGCTGGCTCGACGCCTCGGACCTGGATCGTTCGTCCCTCCGCCACGACGGCATCATACTTGAGTGCATGCATAATGCGCGAGAGTCGCATGCACTCGGCGTCGCGTCAATTCGGATGGGCTGTGCCTGTGGATCGCCGATATCCCGACTGGGATGTGGAGGAGTCGTCTACCCCCGCCGCACCTCGAGCAGCTCGCCGACCTCGCACTCGAGCGCGTCGCAGATCGCGGTGAGCGTCGAGAAGCGGATCGCCTTCGCCCGGTCGTTCTTGAGGACCGAGAGGTTGACGATCGAGATGCCGACCTGCTCGCTCAGCCGCGTCAGCGTCATGCCGCGCGCGGCGAGCAGCTCGTCGAGCCGGCAGTGGACCCGGCCGAGGTCGTCGTCCGGCGCCATCAGACGAGCCCCTCGGTCTCGCGCTGGAGCCGGTGGCCGACGGCGAAGACGGTCGAGAGCAGTCCGCTGACGAAGGCGAGCACGAGCAGGGTGCCGAGGTCGACGCTCATGACGACGTTGTCAAACGTGCCCTCGGACAGCAGCGCGAAGGCGCCGTTCGCGCCCATGTTGCCGAAGAAGGGATGCAGCGCGACGCCGAGCAGCCCGACGATCCCCGCCGTCGAGACGAGCGCGGTGTTGCGCCGCGAGAAGACGCGGCCGCGCAGCACGCTCACAGCGATGAGCAGCAGGCACACGACGACGGTGACGATCGCGCCCGCGCCGATGACCTGCTGGATGACGAGCGCGCCGACCGCGGCGGGCTGGAGCGCCGGCACCGTGATGATCGCCTGTTCGAGGACGACGGGGACCTCGGCGCCGTCGACGCCGATGGGGGCGAGACCGGGCGTGCCCTCGAAGACGGCGAGGACGGGCACCGCCGCGTTGCGCAGCACCTCGATCGTGCGCAGCACGGCCGCGACGACTGCCCACGCGGCGATCACCGCGCCGGCGAGCGCGAGGACGACGAGGGCGATCCCGTCGCCGCGGGTGAGCGCTCCGTCGGACCGGGTTCGCGCATTCATGGTGACTCCTATCGAAGATCGATAATAACGATGAACGATAAGATAACGAGCATCGATAAGAGAAGCAAGTCCGAGCTCGGAGGAATGCGCGCCCGTCACGCCGATGGCGAACACGGGCATCGCATCCGCCACCCCCTCGTTACCCTCGATGTACCGACGCCTCACCGACACGGCGTCGATGGGAGTCCCAGATGTTCGAGCGCTTCACCGACCGAGCCCGCCGCGTCGTCGTCCTCGCCCAGGAGGAGGCGAAGCTGCTCAACCACAACTACATCGGCACCGAGCACATCCTGCTCGGGCTCATCCACGAGGGCGAGGGAGTCGCCGCGAAGGCGCTCGAGTCCCTCGGCATCTCGCTCGACGCCGTGCGCGAGCAGGTCCAGGACATCATCGGCCAGGGGCAGCAGCAGCCCACGGGCCACATCCCCTTCACGCCCCGGGCGAAGAAGGTCCTCGAGCTGAGCCTGCGCGAGGCGCTCCAGCTCGGCCACAACTACATCGGCACCGAGCACATCCTGCTCGGGCTCATTCGCGAGGGCGAGGGCGTCGCCGCGCAGGTGCTCATCAAGCTCGGCGCCGACCTCAACAAGGTCCGCCAGCAGGTCATCCAGCTGCTGTCCGGCTACCAGGGCAAGGAGTCGGTCCAGGTCGGCGCCCAGGAGCAGGGCGGCGGCTCGGAGAAGGGCTCGCAGGTCCTCGACCAGTTCGGGCGCAACCTCACGCAGGCCGCCCGCGACGGCAAGCTCGACCCCGTCATCGGCCGCGAGCGCGAGATGGAGCGGGTCATGCAGATCCTCTCCCGCCGGACGAAGAACAACCCCGTGCTCATCGGCGAGCCCGGCGTCGGCAAGACTGCCGTCGTCGAGGGCCTCGCGCAGGCGATCGTCAAGGGCGAGGTGCCCGAGACGCTCAAGGACAAGCAGGTCTACACGCTCGACCTCGGCTCGCTCATCGCGGGCTCCCGCTACCGCGGCGACTTCGAGGAGCGGCTCAAGAAGGTGACGAAGGAGATCCGCACCCGCGGCGACATCATCGTCTTCATCGACGAGATCCACACGCTCGTCGGCGCCGGCGCCGCCGAGGGCGCGATCGACGCGGCGAACATCCTCAAGCCGCTGCTGGCCCGCGGCGAGCTCCAGACGATCGGCGCGACGACGCTTGACGAGTACCGGAAGCACTTCGAGAAGGACGCCGCGCTCGAGCGCCGCTTCCAGCCGGTGCAGGTGAGCGAGCCGACGGTCCCGCACACCATCAACATCCTCAAGGGGCTGCGCGACAAGTACGAGGCCTTCCACAAGGTCTCGATCACCGACGAGGCGATCGTGCAGGCCGCGAAGCTCGCCGACCGCTACGTGCAGGACCGCTTCCTGCCGGACAAGGCGATCGACCTGATCGACGAGGCCGGCGCCCGCCTCAGGCTGAGCATCCTGTCGAGCCCGCCCGAGCTGCGCGAGTTCGACGAGAAGATCGCCGCGGTCCGGGCCCAGAAGGAGGCCGCGATCGAGGAGCAGGACTTCGAGAAGGCCGCGGGCCTCCGCGACGAGGAGAAGCAGCTGCTCGGCGAGCGGCTGCGCCTCGAGAAGCAGTGGAAGTCGGGCGAGATGGGCTCGACCGGCACGGTCGACGAGGGCGTCATCGCCGAGGTGCTCGCCCAGGCCACCGGCATCCCGGTCTTCAAGCTCACCGAGGAGGAGACCGCACGCCTGCGCTTCATGGAGGACGCCCTGCACCAGCGGGTCATCGGCCAGAACGAGGCGATCTCGGTGCTCGCGAAGTCGATGCGCCGCACGCGCGCGGGCCTCAAGGACCCGAAGCGCCCCGGCGGTTCGTTCATCTTCGCCGGGCCCACCGGCGTCGGCAAGACGGAGCTCGCGAAGGCGCTCGCCGAGTTCCTCTTCGACGACGAGGACGCGCTCATCACGCTCGACATGTCCGAGTACGGCGAGAAGCACACCGCCTCGCGCCTGTTCGGCGCGCCCCCCGGGTTCGTCGGCTTCGAGGAGGGCGGCCAGCTCACCGAGAAGGTGCGGCGCAAGCCGTTCTCCGTCGTGCTCTTCGACGAGATCGAGAAGGCGCACCCGGACATCTTCAACTCGCTGCTCCAGGTGCTCGAGGAGGGTCGCCTCACGGACGGTCAGGGCCGTGTGGTCGACTTCAAGAACACCGTCATCATCATGACGACGAACCTCGGGACGAAGGACATCACGAATGGTCCGGTCGGCTTCCAGGCCGAGGGCAACGCGGAGACCGACTACGAGCGGATGGCGGGCAAGGTCAAGGAGGAGCTGAAGAAGAACTTCCGCCCCGAGTTCCTCAACCGCGTCGACGAGGTCATCGTCTTCCCGCACCTCACCCACGAGGAACTGCTCAAGGTCGTCGACCTCTTCATCAAGCGGCTGCGCGACCGGCTCTACGAGCGGGACATGTCGATCGAGCTCAGCGAGGCCGCGCGCGAGCGCCTCGCGATCATCGGCTGGGACCCGACGCTGGGGGCGAGGCCGCTGCGCCGCGCGGTGCAGCACGAGATCGAGGACGTGCTCAGCGAGCGGATCCTCTACGGCGAGTTCAAGAACGGCGAGCACGTGAAGGTCGACGTGGTCGACGGCGAGTTCGTCTTCACGAGCGCGCCGCGCGACGGCACGACCCCCGCCGCGGAGGAGCCGGCCTCGGCCACCGCTTGATCGCGAGGATCTGTGGGAGACCCGGCGGGAGACCGCCGGGTTTTCCATGTCCCCCATTCGGGGGGTAATGTGGTCCGGCGCGCGGCGAGGGGCCGGCGCACGAGCACCAGGAGGCCACGAATGCGCACATCGATCCGTCCCGCGGCCGCGGCCGCCGCGCTGCTCGTCGCCGCGACCGGCCTCACCGGCTGCGCGCTCTTCGGCCCGGGCGCCGTTCGCGACGGCGGCACGGGCGAAGTGACCGCCGGCGGCCAGCTCGACGCATTCGCACTGCGCGTCGGGGACTGCTTCAACGACGCGGCGGGCGAGGAGTTCGAGGCGCTCGAGGTCGTCCCCTGCGCGGATCCCCACGACAACGAGCTGTTCTTCGAGTTCTCGTTCCCGGACGGGCCGTACCCGACCGAGGACGAGTTCACCGCGGCGACGATCGAGCGCTGCGACCCGGCGTTCGCCGAGTTCGTCGGCACCGACTATGACGCCTCCTCCCTCGACTACTGGTGGATCACCCCGACGGCGGCGGGCTGGGACGAGATCGACGACCGCGTCGTGCAGTGCGCCGTGTGGGACCCCGCCGGCCGGGTGAGCGGCTCGGTCAGGCAGTCGGGGCGCTGAGCCCGCTGGCCTCGGCCCGCGTCGGGCTCCGGGGCGACGGGCGCCGCGACGGGTGCCTCGCGGCTGCCGCCGCCGCGCGGCCTGAGGTGCGGCGTGCGAGACTGAGC
>CAKUJB010000059.1 GCA_934661165.1 uncultured Microbacteriaceae bacterium
ACGTAGGCGCCGTGGAAGCGCAGGTCCTGCCAGACCTGCGCGACGAGGAAGACGGTGACGATGATGAGCGTCGCGGTGAGGCCGAACTCGTACATGTTCGCCCACGGCACGCGTGCCGCCGCGATGCCGCGGAGCACGTCGCCGCCGAGGTGGAGGGCCCAGGCGATGACCGTGAGGGCGAGGGCGGCGTTGACGTACTTCGGCGCGGGCTTCGCGGTCGTCGCCGGCCGCTCGAGCGTCGCCGTCGTCGACCCGGCGGCACCGCTCGCGGCGCCCGCCGCAGCCGCGGTCTGCCCCGCCGCGTCCTGCCGCCGCGTCGCCTCGGTCGAGCGCCGGGCGAGGTCGAGCGTGAAGAGGATGAAGGCGAGCGCGTAGACGCTCATCGCCGAGTAGACCGCGATGAGCGAGTACGAGTCGAGGGTCTCGGTCACGGGGTCAAGCCTACGTCCGGCCGCCTGCGTCGCGCCCCGCCGGATCGACGGCGTCGGCGAGCGCCGCGACCGACTCGGGGAGGCGGGGATCCTCGCCCTTGGCCAGCCCCGCCCATTCGAGCTGCACGGCGCCGTCCGCGTCGGTGATCGCCCGCGCCCAGACGCGGCGCCGCGGGACGAAGAGCGCGACGAGGAGCCCGGCGATCGCCGCGAGCACGAAGCCGAAGAGCCACGGCTGCGCGGGATCCCAGTGCATCTCGATCGCGGCGAAGCGCGGCAGCGCGGTGAGCTCGATCGTGCCGAGGCCGTTCGGCAGATCGACGACCTCGCCGAGCCGGAGCTGCAGCGCCTCGACGTCGACCTCCCGTCCGGCGATCTGCGTGAGGCCGAGGCCCTCGACGTCGAGGACGTACGCATTCGTCGCGACGCCGGTATCGAGGCCGAGATCGCCCGTGTACACCTCGAGCGTGAGCAGGGGGTTGATGAGGTCGGGGTGGGTCGAGAAGAACAGGCCCGCGTCATTGCGGACGGCGGTCGGGTAGAGCAGTCCCTCGAGCCCGACCTGCTCCGCGAGCCCGTCGGGCACCTTGATGACGCCTGTCGACAGGTAGGCGGCATCGAGGGGGCGGAAGAGCGTCGGCTGCGAGAAGACGACCTCGCCCGCGGGGTCGCGGATGGTGAGGACCGGCGAGTAGCCGTTGCCGAGCAGGTAGATGCGGACGTCGTCGACCGTGAGCGGCCCGTTGACGGTGAGCACGCCCTGCTCCGGCTCGTGCCCCTGCCGCGTGATCGTCATGTGGGCGCGGAAGTTATGCGCGGAGCCGAAGGCCGCCACGTTCTCCTCCTCGAAGTCGACGAGGAACTCGTCGAGGCGGAGGCTGAAGGGCGCGAGCATCGACTCGGTGAACAGGCGGCCCGGGTAGAACGAGTCGTAGCCGCTCTGCACATTCGTGAATGCGTGGCCCTCGGTGACGACGCGCTGCCCCGTGTAGCCGACGCTGCCGCCGACGGCGATCGAGATGAGGACGCCGATGAGGCTGACGTGGAAGAGGAGGTTGCCGGTCTCGCGGAGGTACCCGCGCTCGGCGCTCACCGAGTCGCCGTCGCGCGTCGGGTACCGCTCCGTCCGATAGTGCCGGGCGCGCAGCAGCCGCTCGGCGGCGGCGAGCGCGGTCGCCGCGTCGCCGTCGAATGCGCGGACCGTGTGCCCCGTCATGCGCGACAGCCGCGCGGGCGTGCGCGGCGGGCGGGCGACGAGCGCCTTCCCGTGCTGGATCGCGCGCGGGATGACGCAGCCGATGAGCGAGACGAACAGGAGCAGGTAGATCGCGCTGAACCACGGCGAGCTGAACGTCGAGAAGAGGCCGAGGGCGTCGAGGACCGCGGCGAGCTCGGGGTCGTTCTGGTGGTAGGCGATGACGCCGTTCGGGTCCGAGGTGGTCTGCGGCACGAGTGAGCCGGGCACCGCCGCGAGCGCGAGCAGGAGCAGGAGGATGAGCGCGGTGCGCATCGAGGTGAGCTGGCGCCAGATGAAGCGCAGCCAGCCGACCCCGCCGAGGCGCGGGCCGTCGCCGGAGCCCGTCCCGCCACCGGCAGGGGCGGGCGCCGCATCGACGTGGTCGAGCGGCGCGTACTCGGCGACCGGCGCGTCGTCGTCAGAGGGCCGGGACGAAGCCATTGATCACCCCCGTGAGCGAGGACATCATCGCCTGCCACAGCCCCGTGACCATCGCGAGGCCGACGAGGACGAGCAGGATGCCGCCGATGAGGTTGATGACGCGGATGTGACGGCGCAACCATTTGACGGAGCCGGTCGCCCAGCCGAGGCCGAGCGCGATCGCGACGAACGGCAGCCCGAGCCCGAGCGAGTAGACGACCGCGAGGAGCAGGCCGCGCCAGGGGTCGCCCTGGTCGATGATGATCGAGTTGACCGCGACGAGGGTCGGGCCGAGGCACGGCGTCCAGCCGAGGGCGAAGACGATGCCGAGGAGCGGCGCCCCCGCGAGGCCGGTCACGGACTTGACCCGCGGCTTCACGGTGCGCTGCATGACGCCGAAGAGCCCGATGAAGACGAGCCCCATGACGATGACGACGACCCCGGCGATGCGGGTGATGAGGTCGAGGTGCGGGCGCAGCACGAGCCCCGCGGTGCCGAAGGCGACGCCGATCGTCGCGAAGACGACGGTGAACCCGAGGACGAAGAGCGCGACGGCCGTGACGAGCCGGCCCCGTCCGCGTCGCTCCCCCGAGGCGAAGCCGCCGAGGAAGCCGAGGTAGCCGGGCACGAGCGGCAGCACGCACGGCGAGGCGAAGGACACGAGGCCCGCGAGCAGCGCGATCGGGATCGCGACGAGGAGCCCGCCGCTCAGGACGGCGCTGCCGATCGGGTCCGCGATCACGGCCGCGCCCCGGCGCTCACGCGTCCGCCTGGACGGTCTCGATGAGGTCGCGGAGGATCGCCGGGTCGCGGATGACCCCGCTGATGCGTGCGGCGACCCGGCCCTGCGTGTCGAGGACGAGGGTGGTGGGCACCGCATTCGGCGCCATCTTGCCGGCGAAGGCGAGCTGCACCGAGCCGCTCGCGACATCGAGGATGCTCGGGTAGTCGATGCCTTCCTCCGCCTCGAAGGTGCGGGCGACGTCGGCGGTGTCGAAGACGTTGACGCCGACGAATGCAACGTCGTCGAGCTCGACGGCCAGCTCGGCGAGGAACGGCGCCTCGAAGCGGCACGGCGGGCAGCCCGCGTACCAGAAGTTGACGACGGTCACCTGGCCGAGGAGGTCGGCGGAGTCGAGCTCGCCGCCGTCGACGGTCGGGCCGCCGAAGGCGATGGGCGCGTCGCGCTCCGCGGGCGGCAGCTCGAGGTACTGGCCGTCGCCCGAGACGTAGCCCTGGCCGCTGCCGTAGCGGTCGGCGAGGCCGTCGCTCGACGAGCACGCCGCGAGCGCGAGCGCGGCGCCGATGGCCACGACGGCGAGCACACCCCGCACTGCCTGCCTCCGCACTACACCGCCCCCGTATCGATCGCGCCGTCGAGCAATCCTGCCGCGGGTTCCTGATAGTCGACCTCAGCCCAGGCCCCCGTGACGGGGTCCCGCTCGAACGAGGTGATCGACGACAGCGAGGTGCGCCGCGTCGCGGGATTGTGCGGGAGCGGACGCCCCGCGATCGCCCGGGTCGTCGTCCAAATCGGCATCTGGTGCGACACGACGACGACGTCGCCGTCGTCGACGGCGTCCCACGCCTCGTCCATCGCCGCGAGCATGCGGTCGCGCACCGCACCGTACGGCTCGCCCCACGACGGCCGCCACGGCGCGCGCAGCCGCCACCAGTTGCGCGGGTCGCGCAGCGCGAGGCGCATCCGCGTGCCCTCGAACGCGTTCCACGGCTCGATGACCCGGTCGTCGAGCACGGGCTCGAGCCCGTACCGCTCGGCCCAAGGCGCCGCCGACTCCTGCGTCCGCACGAGCGGGCTCGCGACGAGCCGCGCGATCGGCCGGTCGGCGAGCGCCTCGGCGGCGAGCGCGGCCATCTCGTGACCCCGCGCGCTCAGCCGGTAGCCGGGGAGCCGGCCGTAGAGGATGCCCTCCGGGTTGTCGACCTCGCCATGACGGACGAGATGAATGCGGTGGGCGGGCACGCGACCATTGTCCCGCACCCCGGTCCCTGAGCGAGCGCAGCGAGACGAAGGGACTGAGCCTTCGCCAAGTAGACTCGGTGCCCGTGATCGACCGCACCCTCACCGCTGACCTCGCCGCCGCGCCCGACGGGCCGGTGACGGTCGCCGGATGGGTCGACACGGTCCGCGATCAGAAGAAGGTGCAGTTCGTCGTCCTCCGCGACGAGTCGGGCGCCGTCCAGCTCGTGCACCCGCGCGCCGGCGAGGGCGAGGCCGATCCGATCGCGACCGAGGTGAGCGGTCTCGCGCACGGCGCATTCCTCATCGTCACGGGGACGCTCAAGCACGACGAGCGCGTGAAGCTCGGCGGGGTCGAGATCGTCATCGAGTCGATTCAGGTGACGAGCACGACCGACCACGAGTCCCCGATCGCCGAGGACTCCTCGATCGACAAGCGCCTCGACTGGCGCTTCCTCGACCTCCGGCAGCCGAAGCACGCGCTCGTGCTCAGGGTGCAGACGACGCTCGAGCACGCCTGGCGCAGCTGGTGGATCGACCGCGGCTACGTCGAGATCCACACCCCCTCGTTCATGTCGTCGGCGTCCGAGTCGCGCGCCGAGCTCTTCGAGCTCGAGTACTTCGACCTCGGCACGGCGTACCTGGCGCAGTCGCCGCAGAACTACAAGCAGATGGCGCAGGCCGCCGGCCTCGGCAAGGTCTTCGCGATCACCCCCGTCTTCCGCGCCGACCCGTCCTTCACTGCGCGGCACGCGACGGAGTACACGAGCGTCGACGCCGAGATCTCCTGGATCGACTCGCACGAAAACGTCATGGCGATGCAGGAGGAGCTCATGGTCGCCGGCCTCCGGGCCGTCGCCGAGCGCCACGGCGAGGAGATCGAGCGCCTCTTCGGCTTCACCGTGGAGGTCCCGACGACCCCGTTCCCGCGGATCCCGCTCGCCGAGGCGCACCGGATCATCCAGGAGCGCGGCTACACGGTCCCCCGCACCGACGGCGACCTCGACCCCGAGGGCGAGCGGCGCATCGCCGCGTACGCGCGGGAGGAGCTCGGCAGCGACTTCGTCTTCGTCACCGACTACCCGGCGGCGATCCGGCCGTTCTACCACATGCGCGACGAGGCGACCGGGCTCACGAAGTCGTACGACCTCATCTACCGCGGCACCGAGATCACGACGGGCGCGCAGCGCGAGCACCGCGTCGAGGTCATCGAGCGCCAGGCGGTCGAGAAGGGCCTCGACCCGGCCGGGCTCAGCGAGTACCTCGACTTCTTCCGCTACGGCGTCCCGCCGCACGGCGGCTTCGGCATGGGCCTCGCGCGCGTGCTCATGCTTCTGCTCGAGCTGCCGTCGATCCGCGAGTCGACCTACGTCTTCCGCGGCCCGACGCGCCTCACACCGTAGCGGCGGCGTCGAGCGCGGCGCTGAGCCGCGCGGCGTCGACATGCCAGTACGAATGCTGACGGCCGTCGATCAGGACGACCGGGATCTCCTCGGCGTACGTCGCGGCGAGCGCCGGGTCGTCGAGGATCGAGCGCTCATCGAGGCGCACGTGGGGTCGCTCGGCGAGGACCGCGTCGATGACGGCCCTCGCGTCGTCGCAGAGGTGGCAGCCGGGCTTGCCGATGAGCGTGAGCGTCGTCATGCCCGTGGGCGCGACTACTTCTTGTTGCGGCGCTGGTGACGCGTCTTGCGGAGCAGCTTGCGGTGCTTCTTCTTCGCCATCCGCTTGCGGCGCTTCTTGATGACCGAGCCCATAGGAGCCTCTCGAGTTGATGCGGGAACGGATCCCGTATTCAGAACCCGTGAAAACTACCCCGGAAGTCTAGCCGACGTTGCTGATCGGCCGCGACGCGGGCGCCTGCACGAGCTCGACGACCGCGGCCTCGGGGATCCGGTACGAGCGCCCGAAGCGGATCGCCGGCAGCTCGCCCGCCTGCACCATCCGGTAGACGGTCATCGCCGAGACCCGCATGAGCTCGGCGACCTCGGCCACGGTGAGGAAACGCACATTCGACAGATCGCCCTGCATCTCGCCCTCCCTGTGACTCGTGTGAACAGTGTGAAAACTGTGAGAACAGGCTACCGCCCGGCGCGCCCGCTGTCGAGGGCGCGTCAGTCGCGGTGGAGGAGGCGCTGGATCTCGGCGCCGGCGTCGGCGAGGTAGTCGCGGGCGCGGTCGGTGACGCGCTCGAGGCGGTCGAGCGCGGCCTGCGCCGTATGCGCCGTGTCGGCGGCGGCGCGGCCGAGCTGCTCGCCCATGTCCGCTCCGCTCCAGGCGATGAGCGGGACGTGGTCGTCGGCGGCGGACCAGTCGAAGGTCGTGCCGCCCTCGGCGAGGAATGGGGCGATCCAGTCGACGACCTCGCCGAGCGGCTCGGCGTCGATGCGGTAGTAGCGGTGCTGGGCCTCCTCGCGCACCGCGACGAGGCCGGCCTCGCGGAGCACCTTGAGGTGCTTCGAGACGGTCGGCTGCGTGAGCCCGGTCAGCTCGACGAGGGCGCTCACCGAGAGCTCGTCGCCGACCAGGAGCTTCGCGAGCAGGTCGCGACGGGTCGTGTCCGCGATCACGTCGAAGATGTCCGCCATGGCATCAGGGTAGTCCGTGCCCCCGCACGAGTACCATGACCGACTATGCGGGCGAACCCGTTCGAGCAGGCGCGCTCCTGGGTCGGCGACTTCATGACCCGCAGCCCGTCGCGATTCGCCCTCACCGTCTTCAGCGCCCTCATCCTCGTCTTCACGGCACTGTTCTCGCTGCCGGCGGCGACCGCGGCCGGCGAGCGCACCCCCCTCGTCGACGCGTTCTTCACGGCCGTCTCGACGATCTGCGTCACGGGACTGTCGACCGTCGAGATGGGGACGCACTGGTCACCGCTCGGCCACGCATTCATCCTCATCGGCACGCAGATCGGCGGCATCGGCGTCCTGACGATGGCCTCGATCCTCGGGCTCGTCATCTCCCGGCGGCTCGGACTCCGGCAGAAGCTCGTCGCGGCGGGCGACACGAATCCGCTGCGGGCGCACCGCGGCGCGGTCTCGGAGTCGCAGGCGGTGCGGCTCTCCGACACCCGGGGCCTGCTCGTCACGGTCGCCGCGAGCATGCTCGTTATCGAGGGCGCCGCGGCCGTGCTCCTGCTCCCCCGGCTCCTCCTCGGGGGGATGGGGCTCGGGGACGCGACGTGGCACGCCGTCTTCCTCTCCGCGATGTCGTTCACGAACACGGGGTTCACGCTCTCGGCCGACGGGCTCGCCGCCTTCGGGACCGACCCGTACGTGCTCATCGTCCTCATGATCTCGACGATGCTCGGGGCGATCGGCTTCCCCGTCATCTACTCGCTGCGGCACACCCTCTTCCGCCCGCGGCGCTGGTCGCTCCACGTGAAGCTCACGCTGAGCGCCTTCGGCCTGCTCTGGATCGGCGGCTGGCTCGTCTACCTCGTCCTCGAGTGGCACAACGCCGCGACGTTCGGCGGCGACACCGACTTCGGGCAGCGGCTGCTGCAGTCCGCGTTCCTTTCGACGATGACGCGCTCCGGCGGATTCTCGACCTTCGACACGGGTCGGCTCGAGGAGTCGAGCATCCTCATCACCTCGATGCTCATGTTCGTCGGCGGCGGCTCGGCCTCGACCGCGGGCGGCATCAAGGTGACGACTCTCGCGATCCTCTTCCTCGCCGCCGTCGCGGAGGCGCGCGGGCAGGCGAGCATCGAGGCCTTCGGCAAGCGGATCCCTTCCGACGTGCTGCGCCTCGCGGTCGCCGTGACGCTCTGGGGCGCGACGCTCGTCGCCGTCGCGACGACGCTGCTGCTGTGGATGACCGACGACCCCGTCCACTACATCCTGTTCGACGTCATCAGCGCGTTCGCGACGTGCGGGCTGAGCACGGGATTCGTCATGTCGGCGCCGGAGAGTGCGCAGACGGTCATCGCGATCGTCATGTTCCTCGGCAGGATCGGCACCGCCACCTTCGCCGCCGCGCTCGCGGCGCGCCAGCACGTCAGACTGTTCACGCGACCGGAAGAGAGGCCCATCGTTGGCTGAGAAGATCGCCCCAGACGCCCCCGTCCTCGTCATCGGCCTCGGCCGGTTCGGGGCCGCGACCGCCGGACAGCTCCAGCGGCTCGACCGCGAGGTCCTCGCGACCGACCTCGACCTCGACCTCGTCCAGAAGTGGTCCGAGCGCGTCACCCACGCCGTCCAGGCCGACTCGACGAAGCTCGAGGCGCTGCGCCAGATCGGCGCCGCCGACTTCCAGATCGCGGTCGTCGCGATCGGCGACGTCGAGGCCTCGGTGCTCACCGTCGCGAACCTCGTCGACCTCGACATCCCGCAGATCTGGGCGAAGGCGGTGAGCGCCTCGCACGGCAAGATCCTCAGCCGCATCGGCGCGAACCACGTCGTCTACCCCGAGCGCGAGGCCGGCGAGCGCGTCGCGCACCTCGTGTCGGGCCGGATGCTCGACTTCATCGAGTTCGACGACGGCTACGCGATCGTGAAGATGTACCCGCCGAAGGCGATCCGCGGCGTCCCGCTGGCCGACTCGGGCGTCCGCACGAAGTGGCACGTCACCGTCGTCGGCGTGAAGTCGCCGGGCGAGGGCTTCACGCACGCGACCGCCGAGACGATCATCTCCGACCACGACCTCATCATCGTCTCCGGTCTCGCGAGCGACATCGAGCGCTTCGCGACGCTCGCGACCTGAGCGCCGGACTCAGGCGCCGGCGTCGAGCTCGCGAGCCCGCGCGATCGCGGCCGCCCCGGCGCGCTCGAAGAGCCCCGCGAGGTCGGCGTCCTCGAGCACGGCGATCGCCCGCTCGGTCGTGCCCTTCGGGCTCGTGACGCGGCGGCGGAGCTCCGCGGGGTCCTCGCCGCTCGCCGCGAGCAGCGCGCCCGCGCCGACGAACGTGCCC
>CAKUJB010000060.1 GCA_934661165.1 uncultured Microbacteriaceae bacterium
GAACTGGCACAGCGCGACGAGATCGGCGTAGGACGCATCGTCGAGCCACCGGCGCCGCCCCACGAATTCATCCCGGAAGTAGCCGAGGTGCGCGATCGGCCCGCCGAACGAGGTGACCCCGAGTCGGAGGAATGCGAGGAGCACCTCGCCGGATCGCCGCACGTCCACGGCGGGGATCCTAGGCGGTCGGGGTGTCCGGCCGGGGTGCCGGCGGTGACACGACGGTGACGCGGCTCAGCGACGAGGCGCGCGGCCGGATGATGAGCGTCACGACGAAGGCGACGACCGCGAGCGCGACGCACACGACGAAGCCGATCGGTCCCGGGACGCTGAAGACGACGGTCGCGACGACGGCGACGCCGACCGCCGCGCCGAAGCGCTGCAGGGTCGTGAGGAGGCCGTTCGCCCCGCCGGCGACCGCGGGCGGCACGGTCGAGATGACGAACTGGATGTTCGGCGCGACGAAGAGGCCGTTGCCGAAGCCGGCGATCGTGATCGGGACGAGGAGCATGAATCCGTTCACGTCGGGGCCCGCGACGAGGAGGATGACCCACAGCGCGAGGATGCCGAGCGCGCTGAGGCCCGTCCCGATCGGCATGCCCCGCATGCCGATGCGCGGGCTGAGCATCGAGCCGGCGATCGCGCCGAACGAGAACGGCATCGCCGTGAGCGCCATGTCGAGCGCCGATCTGCCGAGCTCGCCCTGCCAGTAGATCGAGATGCCGAAGAAGAAGGAGGTGAAGGATGCGAAGTAGCAGAAGGCGACGAGGATGCCGCCCGTGAAGCTCCACTCGCCGAACAGGGCGGGCGGGACGAGCGGCGTGCGGCCGCGGCGGTCGACCCGCCGCTCCCAGTACGCGAACGCGACGCCGAGCCCGACGCCGCCGGCGACGACGAGCGCGAGCCACCACGGCCAGCCGAGGCCGCGGCCCTCGATGACCGGGACGAGGACGGCGAGGAGCGCGACCGTGATGAGGGCGAGCCCGACCCCGTCGAAGCCGACCTGCCGGTGCCGCTCGTGGCGGGGCACGACGAACCACGCGATGACCGCGCACGACAGCGCGATCGGCACGTTGATGAAGAACAGCCAGCGCCAGCCGAGCTCTGGCCCCGCGAGCCAGATGACGACGCCCGCGAGGACGCCGCCGATCGCCGCGGAGATGCCGATCGCCGCGCCGAGCACCCCGAGCGCACGGGCGCGGGCGCGGCCCTCGAACATGAGCTGGATGAGCGCCCCGCCGGAGGGGAAGATCATGCCGGCGCCGAGCCCCTGCACGACGCGGGCGAGCGTGATCTGCAGCTCATCGGGCGAGAGCCCGGTCCAGAGCGAGCCGACGGTGAAGCACCCGAGGCCGAGGAGGAAGACGGTGAGGTGCCCGAAGCGGTCGCCGATGCGGCCGGCGGGGATGAGCGTGAGCGCCATGACGACGGAGAAGCCCGCGGCGATCCACGCGGCGGTCGCCTCGCTCGCCTGCAGGGAGGCCTGGATGCTCGGCACCGCGATGTTCACGACCGTGAGATCGAGGGTCGCCATGCCGACGGCCGTGCAGATGACGGCGAGGGCGACGCCGAGACGCGGGATCCGGACGGCGCCGGTGCCGAGGTTCGCCACCCCTCTATCCAACTCCCTTTCCGTGCGACCGCGGACCGCGCCTGCGGGATGATGGACGCATGGACCTCACGGGCTGGCGCCACGACTACTCCGGCAAGGGCCGCGACCTCTACAGCCGGCCGGAGCTGCCCGGCCGCGTGCTCATGGTCGCCTCGGACCGCGTCTCCGCATTCGACCACGTCCTCGAGCCAGCGATCCCGGGCAAGGGCGCGCTGCTCACGCGACTGTCGCGCTGGTGGTTCGCCCGGTTCGACTGGCTGCCGAACCACCTCGTCGCGGACGAGTCGCCGATCCCTCCCGGGGTCGCGGACCGGGCGATGCTCGTGCGGGTGCTCGAGATGCATCCGGTCGAATGCGTCGTGCGCGGCTACCTCACCGGCTCCGGCTGGAAGGAGTACCAGGCGTCCGGCACGGTGTGCGGCATCGCGCTGCCGCCGGGCCTCGCCGACGGCGACCGGCTCCCGGAGCCCATCTTCACGCCCGCGTGGAAGGCGCCGCTCGGCGAGCACGACGAGAACATCACGTACGAGCGAGCGGTCGAGCTCGTCGGCGAGTCGACGGCGGCGGCGCTGCGAGACGCCTCGCTGCGGATCTTCGCCGAGGCGTCGGCGATCGCCGAGGCGCGCGGCGTCATCATCGCCGACACGAAGTTCGAGTTCGGCGCCGACCCGGCGACCGGGGAGTCGATCGTCCTCGCGGACGAGGTCCTCACGAGCGATTCGAGCCGCTTCTGGGACAAGGCCGCCTACGACGCGGGCCGCCGCGGCGTCTCGTGGGACAAGCAGGGGGTGCGCGACTGGCTCGCCGCCCGCTGGGACGGCGAGGGCACGCCCCCGCGCCTCGACGAGACGATCGTCGCCTCGACCGCGGCCCGCTACGCCGAGCTGCTCGCCCGCCTCACCGCCTGACTGGCCGGTAGACTGGGCGCGTGGCCGTGATCGTCGTCGAAGTCATGCCGAAGCCCGAGCTCCTCGATCCTGCGGGGAAGGCCGTGCTCGGCCTGCTCGGCCGTCGCGGCGACACCGGCTACGGCGAGGTCCGCATCGGGAAGCGCTTCGAGCTCACCCGCGAGGGGCCCGTGACGCGAGAGGTGCTGGACGAGGTCCGCGCGCTCGCGGAGGACGTCCTGGCGAACACGGTCATCGAGGACGTCGTCGCCGTCTACGAGCGCGGCGCCGAGCACGAGTTCGACGAGTTCAGCGGCGTCATCGCCGGCGAGACGTACTGATCATGGCGCGGATCGGCGTCGTCACCTTCCCCGGCTCGCTCGACGACCGGGACGCGCAGCGCGCCGTGCGCATCGCGGGCGCGACGGCCGTGCCGCTCTGGCACGCCGACCACGACCTGCAGGGCGTCGACGCGATCGTGCTGCCCGGCGGCTTCAGCTACGGCGACTACCTCCGCTGCGGCGCGATCGCCGCGGAGTCGCCGATCATGCGCGAGGTCATCGATGCCGCGGAGCGCGGCATGCCGGTCCTCGGCATCTGCAACGGCTTCCAGATCCTCGTCGAGTCCCGACTGCTGCCCGGCGGCCTCATCCGCAACGACCACGGCGCATTCATCTGCCGCGACCAGGTCCTCCGGGTCGAGAACGCGTCGACGGCGTGGACGAACGACTTCGCCGTCGGCGAGGAGTTCGTCGTCCCGCTCAAGAACGGCGAGGGCGGCTACATCGCGAGCGAGGAGACGCTCAAGGAGCTCGAGGGCGAGGGCCGCGTCGTCTTCCGCTACGTCGACGTCAACCCGAACGGCTCGCTGCACGACATCGCCGGGATCACGAATGCGCGGGGCAACGTCGTCGGCCTCATGCCGCACCCCGAGCACGCGGTCGAGCCGGGCTTCGGCCCCGACACCCCCGCGGCGATGCGCTCCGGCGTCGACGGCCTGCGCCTGTTCACCTCGGCGCTGCAGCACCTCCTCGCCGTCTGACCGAGCGGTTCAGGCGCGGCGCGCCCACGCGTCGGCGACGAGGTCGCGCAGGACCTCGCGATCGACGCGGTCGAGGCGCTTGAGGTACAGGCAGCCCTTGCCGACGGTGTGCTCGCCGAGCCGCTCGTACCGGGGGTCGGGCTCCGCGTAGTCGTCGTACACCCCGTAGATCGTGAGCGCGGCCTTCCGCGGCGAGAAGCCGACCACGAACCAGTCGGTCGTCCCCGACGTGTTCGTGTACGGCATCGACCCATAGCCGACCATCGACGGCCCCCACATGACCGGGTCGACGCCGGTCACCTCGCGCATGAGGTCGCGGACCTCGAGCCCGTCCGCGCGGCGCCCCGGGGCGGGGACGGCATCGAGGAATGCGTCGACGCTCGCCCCCGTCGGCCGCGTCTTCGGCTCGCTCACGCCGCCATCGTACGTCCCCCCGGGTTCAGGTGAGGAAGATCGGGATCGCGCCGGTGTGGGCGTGGACGATGACGAGGAAGACGATGAGGTCGAAGAGCAGGTGCACCGTGAGGACGTACGCGAGCGAGCGCGTTCGGCGGAAGAGCCAGCCCTGCAGCAGCGCGAAGGGGATCGTGAGCAGCGGCCCCCACGACTGGTACCCGAGCTCCCAGAGGAATGCGACGAAGACGACCGCCTGCAGCGCATTCGCCTGCCACGTGGGGAAGTGCCGCAGGTAGAGCGCGAAGACCGTGCAGATGAAGAACAGCTCGTCCCAGGTGCCCACCGCGTTGACCCCGACGAAGAGCCTCGCGATCTCGTGCCACTCGGAGACGGCCGGCCAGTTGCGGTAGACGCCCGAGGTGATGAAGTAGAACGGCAGGATGAGCCACCCGGCGACGAGGACGAGCCCGAGGTAGGCCCACTGCAGCCGCGACCACGGCCAGGCGCCGCGCCACGGGAACCGCACCTCGCGGTCGCCGAAGACCCGCCGCGACAGCACGAACGGCACCGCGACCGCGGCGGTGAAGACGACGCCGAGCAGCGCGATGTTGCCCCAGGAGATGTCCGCCTCGACCGAGACCGTCGAGACGATCGCGAGGCCCACCGCGATGACGGTGAGGTCGGGGCCGAGGCGCGTCGTGCGGCCGAGCCGGTCGAGCCACCACGCGAGGAGCACCGCGGCGGCGAGCACCGCCCAGCCGATGACGAGGAGTCGCAGCGGCAGCAGGAGCACGGCGGACGCGCCGACGAGGAGCGCGGGGACGAGGCCGAGGGACCAGGGTGGCACCTCATGCTGCGACCGCGACACGCCCATCCGGAAATACTGCCCGAAATCGCGTCACGATCCGCGTCATCCGCGGTCTCTGTTCATGCACCATCACGATTCGCGGTCCCGATACCGCACCCCGGTGGCCCGGCGCGGACAACCCGCGCGCCGGGCACCGGGTCGGCTCAGGCGCCGAATGCGGCGGGGAGCGTCGCGCGGTGCACCGCGCCGAGCTCGTCGAGTCCGATCGTGAAGCGGTCCTGCACCTCGAGCTCGCCCGTGGCCGAGGTGACGCCGATCCTGAGCACCGGGATGTCGCGACCCCGGCACAGCCCGACGAACTTCACGTCGTCCTCGCGCGGCACGCTCACGAGCATGCGCCCGGTCGACTCGCTGAACAGCGCGGTGGCGGCATCGACGCCGTCGCGCTCCATGAGCTCCTCGAGCCAGACGCGGGCGCCGATGCCGAAGCGGAGCACCGCGTCGACGAGCGCCTGCGCGAGACCGCCGTCGGCGAGGTCGTGCGCGGAGTCCACGAGCGACTCCTGGGCGGCGGCCGAGATCGTCGCGGCGAGCCGGCGCTCGAAGCCGAGATCAACCGCTGGCGGGCGACCGCCCAGATGCCCGTGGACGACGTCGGCCCAGGCGCTGCCGTCGAGCTCGAGCCTCGTCGTGCCGAGGAGGTAGATGTTGTGCCCGTCGTCCTGCCATCCGGAGGGGATGCGGCGGCCGACGTCGTCGATGAGGCCGAGCACCGCGATCGTCGGCGTCGGATGGATCGCGGTGTCGCCCGTCTGGTTGTAGAGCGAGACGTTGCCGCCCGTGACCGGGATGCCGAGCTCGAGGCAGCCGTCCGCGAGCCCGGTGACGGTGCGCTCGAACTGCCACATGACCTCGGGGTCCTCCGGCGAGCCGAAGTTGAGGCAGTCGGAGACCGCCGCCGGCGTCGCGCCGGTCGCCGCGACGTTGCGGTGCGCCTCCGCGAGCGCGAGCTGCGCGCCCGCGTACGGGTCGAGCTGCGAGTACCGGCCGTTGGCGTCCATCGCGATCGCGAAGCCGAGGCCCGACTCCTCGTCGATGCGGACCATGCCCGCGTCGTCCGGGCTCGTGAGCGCCGTGTTGCCCATGACGTAGTGGTCGTACTGCGAGGTGATCCACGACGGGTCGGCGAGGTTCGGGCTCGCGGCGAGCTGCAGGAGCTGCGCGCGCAGTGTCGCGCCGTCGAGTGCGCGCTCGAGGCGGGCCGCGCTGTCCGCATTCAGGTCGTCGATCCAGTCCGGTCGGGAGATCGGGCGCTCGTAGACGGGGCCGTCGACCGCGACCGTGCGGGGGTCGACGTCGACGATCGTCTCGCCGCGCCAGCGGATGACGAGCCGGCCGGAGTCGGTGACCTCGCCGAGGACGGACGTCTCGACGTCCCATTTCTCGGTCACCGCGAGGAAGCCCGCGAGCTTGTCGGGGTGGACGATCGCCATCATCCGCTCCTGCGACTCCGACATGAGGATCTCCTCGGGCGTCAGGGTCGGGTCGCGCAGCAGCACCTCGTCGAGGTCGATTCGCATTCCGCCGTCGCCGTTCGAGGCAAGCTCGCTCGTCGCGCACGAGATGCCGGCCGCGCCGAGGTCCTGGATGCCCTCGACGAGCGAGCCGGCGAAGAGCTCGAGGCAGCACTCGATGAGCACCTTCTCGGCGAAGGGGTCGCCGACCTGGACCGCGGGACGCTTGCGGCCCGAGCCCTCCTCGAAGGACTCCGACGCGAGGATCGAGGCGCCGCCGATGCCGTCGCCGCCCGTGCGGGCGCCGAACAGGACCACCTTGTTGCCCGCGCCCCGCGCATTCGCGAGATGGAGGTCCTCGTGGCGCAGCACACCGACCGCGAGCGCGTTGACGAGCGGGTTCGCCTGGTAGACGGGATCGAACCGGGTCTCGCCGCCGATGTTCGGCAGCCCGAGGCAGTTGCCGTAGAAGGAGATGCCCGCGACGACGCCGTGCACGACGCGCGCCGTGTCGGGGTCGCCGACGCGGCCGAAGCGCAGCGAGTCCATGACCGCGACGGGGCGCGCGCCCATCGAGATGATGTCGCGGACGATCCCGCCGACGCCCGTCGCCGCCCCCTGGAACGGCTCGATGAAGGAGGGGTGGTTGTGCGACTCGACCTTGAACGTGACGGCCCAGCCCTCGCCGGCGTCGATGACGCCCGCGTTCTCGCCCATGCCGACCATGAGCCGCGTGCGCATCTCCTCGGAGACCTTCTGGCCGAACTGCCTGAGGTGCACCTTCGACGACTTGTACGAGCAGTGCTCCGACCACATGACGGAGTACATCGCGAGCTCGCCGCTCGTCGGTCGGCGCCCGAGGATGTCCCGGATGCGCTGGTACTCGTCCTCCTTGAGCCCGAGCGCCGCGAAGGGCTGGACGCGCTCCGGCGTGGCGGCCGCATTCGCGACGGAATCGATCTGGGCGCTCGGGGCGCTCGGGGCCGCAGTCACCCGTCCAGCCTACCCAGCCGGCCTCACGAGTTCGTGATGCGCAGGTTCGCGACCGGGCGGCTGTCGACGTCGGCCGCGGGGGTGCGCACGGGGACCTCGAGTCGCACGGTGTCGCCCGCGGGGACATCCGTCGCGACGCATTCGACGGGGGTCGCCGCAGGCGTCGGGCACGACCACGCCGGATCCCCGTCGATCGTGCGCGCGGCGTCGACCTGCATGCCGCCGGGGAGCCGGAGCCGGAGGGTCGCGTCGATCGCGGCCTTCGCCGTGTTCTTCACCTCCACGACGATGCGATTCAGGCGCGTCCCGTCGCCGAGCCCGGCGTCGCCCTCGTCGACGACATCGAGGAAGAGGGCGGCCTCCGGCGGCACGGGCACCGGCGTGCTCGGCGTCGTCGGCGCGGGCGCGGGTGGTTGCGGCGCCGGCGGCGGGACGACCGGCGGCGGCGTGGGCGTCGGCGTCGCGGACGGGTCGGATGCGCCACGGTGGCGTGGGCCCGGTCATCGGCCGGCCTGCCCCTGCGTGGCGACGGCACTGGCCTCGTCGTGCAGGCGCCGGGCGAAATCATCGGCCTGCAATCCGGGTGCGAACAGGAACCCCTGGCCGATGTGCACGCCCAGATCCAGCAGATGTTGCCGCTGTTCTTCGGTTTCGATGCCTTCGGCCACCAGGTCCAGTTCCAGGCTGCTGGCGATGCTGGCCACGGCCTTGCACACCGCCATGTCCGACCGGTTCGAGGGGATGCCCTGCACGAACAGGCTGCTCAGCTTCAGCCCCTGGATCGGCAGCCGGCGCAGGTAGTTCAGGGCACTGTAGCCTTCGCCGAAGTCGTCGATCGCCAGGGCGACGCCCATCGTACGTAGGCGGGTGAAGGCCTGCAGGGTTTCCGGCGCGTCCTCGATCAGCGCGCGCTCGGTGAATTCGAGTTCGAGCGACTCGCCCGGCAGACCGAATTCGTGCAAGAGATCCTGCACGATGGCCGGCAGGTCGGCTGCCAGGAACTGCCGGTACGACACGTTCACCGCGATGCGTACCTGGCCCAGGCCGGCGCTGCGCCAGGCGGCGATCTGCCGGCACGCGGCACGCAGCACCCAGTTGCCGATGTGCACGATGTCGCCGTTGCTCTCGGCCAGGGCGATGAAGTGGTCCGGACGCATCTCGCCCAGCTTGCGATGCCGCCAGCGGATCAGGGCCTCGGCGCCGATGGTGCGGCCGTTGCGCAGGTCGACCTGCGGCTGGTACACCAGATGGAATTCGTCGTTCCCCACCGCATGCCGCAGGTGGGTTTCCATCTGCAGCGACTGGTGCTGGTCGTGTGCCATGTCCGCCTGGTAGGCCATCCAGCCATTGCGCATGCGCCGCTTGCTGGCGTACAT
>CAKUJB010000061.1 GCA_934661165.1 uncultured Microbacteriaceae bacterium
CCGCTGGGCCGCGCTCACGCCCGCCGCGCGCGCGGGCGTCTTCGCCGCCGTCCACCGCGCGATCGGCGTGGCCGCGGCGGACTGGGCGACGACGGCCTGCCGGGCGAAGGGCATCGACGCGCAGTCGGCCGCCGCGACCGAGGAGTGGATGAGCGGGCCCTTCGCCGTGCTCTACGCCGCGAACGCCTTCGCCGACTCGCTGCGCCGCATCGCGCGCACCGGCTCGCCGCTGCGCGGCTCGCAGCTGAGGACGGCGACGGGCGGCCGCGTCGCCGTGCGGGTGCTGCCGACCTCGCTGCAGCAGGCCGTCATGTTCCACGGCTTCCAGGCCGAGGTGTGGCTCACGCCCGGCATCGACGCCGCCGAGGCCCGCGCGACCGCAGGCCTCGCCGCCCGCAGCCGCGTCCCCGGCGGCGTCGGCCTCGTGCTCGGCGCAGGGAACATCTCGGCGATCGGCCCGCTCGACGTCTTCACCGAGCTCGCCTCGGCCAACCGGGCCGTGCTGCTCAAGCTCAACCCGACGTTCGACGCGCTGCTGCCCGTCTATGAGGCGGCGCTGCGGCCGCTCATCGACCTCGGCGCACTGCGGATCGTCACGGGCGGCGGCGACGTCGGCGGCTACCTCGCCGAGCACCCCGGCATCGACCACATCCACATCACCGGCTCGGGCGCGACCCATGACGCCATCGTCTGGGGGACCGGCGAGGAGGCCGCGCGGCGGCGCGCCACCGGCGAGCCGCGGCTGACGACCCCGATCACGAGCGAGCTCGGCGGTGTCTCACCCGTCATCGTCGTCCCGGGCGACTGGTCCCGCGCCGACCTGCGCCACCAGGCCGAGCACGTCGCGACGATGCGGCTGCACAACACGGGGCACAACTGCATCGCCGCGCAGACCCTCGTCCTCAGCGCCGACTGGGCGCTCAAGGACGCCTTCCTCGACGAGCTCCGGGCCGTCCTCCGCGAGCTGCCGCCGCGCGAGCCCTGGTATCCCGGCGCCGAGGCGCGGCTCGCGAGAGCCCGCGAGCGCCACCCCGAGGCCGAAGAGCTCGGCGGGCGCCTGCTCATCCGGTCGCCGCACGGCGACGAGTCGCTCGGGTTCGAGTACTTCGCCCCCGTGCTCGGGGTGACCGAGCTGCCGGGGCTCGGCGACGCATTCCTCCATGCCGCGGTCGACTTCGCGAACGACGAGCTCTTCGGCACCCTCGGGGCGAACGTCCTCATCGACCCGCGCACGCGGCGCGCGCTCGGCGGCGGGTTCGACACCGAGCTCGAGCGGCTCCGGTACGGCACGATCGCGGTGAATGCGTGGACCTCCGTCGGATTCTCGTTCCCCGGGGCGACGTGGGGCGGCTATCCGGGGCACGACCTCGCCGACATCGGCAGCGGCATCGGGGTCGTGCACAATGCATTCCTCCTCGACTCGCCAGAGCGCACCGTCGTGACCGGCCCGTTCCGGCCGTTCCCGCGGTCGATCGCCGGCGGCGAGTTCTCGCTCTTCCCGAAGCCGCCGTGGTTCCTCACGGCGCGGGGCGGTCTCGAGACGGCGCGGCGGCTCACCGCCTACGCGAGGCGCCCCGGCTGGGGCCGACTGCTCGCGACCCTCGTGGCGGCGTTCCGCGCGTGACGCACTTCAATAGGCTTGCCGCGTGACCATCCGCATCCGCAGCGCCAGGACGAGCGACGTGCCGGCGATGCAGGCGCTCATGGAGCCGCTCGTCGAGCGCCGCATCCTGCTCGGCAAGGAGCTCGTCACGCTGTACGAGGCGATCCAGGAGTTCCAGGTCGCCGAGGACGAGTCGGGGGCGATCCTCGGCTTCGGCGCCCTCCACGTCTTCTGGGAGGACCTCGGCGAGGTGCGCACGCTCGCCGTCGCCGACGAGTGGCGACAGCGCGGCATCGGACACCTGCTCCTCGAGGCGCTCGAGGACCGGGCCCGGGAGCTCGGCCTCAGCCGGCTGTTCTGCCTCACCTTCGAGGTCGAGTTCTTCGAGCGGCACGGGTTCCGGGTCATCGCCGACCCGGGGGAGCGGATCGTCGACGAGGAGACGTACATCGAGCTCGTGCGCTCGCCGGACGAGGGCGTCGCGGAGTTCCTCGATCTCGCGCGGGTCAAGCAGAACACGCTCGGCAACTCCCGACTGCTCAAGCACCTCGACTGAATCGGGGTGTCCCGCGGGCCCGCCGCGGGCGCGAGCCGTAGCCTGACGGCATGACGCAGCCGTCCAGTCCCCGCGGACCCCTGCCGAAGCGCGTCTACGCACGGCGACGGGTCACCGTCCTCATCATCGCGCTCGCCCTCATCGCGATCGTCGTCGCGATCGTGTGGCCGCGCGGCGGCGACGCCGACCCGTCGTCGACCCGCCCCGGCGGCGCGACGACGGGGGCGACCGGCCCCGTCATCGGCGACGAGACGCCGGGCGCCTCGATCGGCGCGACGGGCGCGGCCGGGGCGCAGGACGGCGACCCGTGCCAGCCGGGCCGCGTCTCGATCACCGCGAACACCGACGCGGAGGAGTACGACTCGGGGCAGCCCGTGCAGATCTGGCTCACCCTGCAGAACAACTCCGCGAACGACTGCGTCATGGACGTGAGCCCGGAGGTGCAGTGGTTCCAGATCTCGAGCCCGTCCGGCGACGGCTCGGAGGTGTACTGGACGTCGACCGACTGCCAGGTCGCGTCCGAGACGCCGAGCCCGCCCGTGCTCCTCAAGGCCGGGGTCCCCGTGCCGACCCCCGCGATCACGTGGGACCGCAAGCGCTCGGTCGCGGGCGACTGCAGCGAGGAGTCGATCGCGGCGCGCGAGACCGTCGGCGGCGGCGGGGCGAGCTTCGACCTCGTCGTGCGGGTCGGCTCGCTCGAGAGCGACACGCGTCGCATCTACCTGTACTGAGTCGGTGCCCGGCCGCCCTGCGCGGTGCTGAATACTGGTGACCATGGCCGACCACCATCCCGAGTCGCTCGTCATCCTCAACCGTCCCTCCGCGCAGGCGCTGCCCCATGAGCCGAACGCCCCCGCGTTCCGTCACGTCGACCCGCGCGCCGCCGTGCTCAGCGCCCTCGACCAGGGCGCGACCCGCGGCGACGGCGTCTTCGAGACGATCAGCGTCGGGCACGGCAACCCGCAGGCGCTCGAGCACCACCTCGCCCGCTTCGAGCGCTCCGCCGCCGCCCTCGACCTGCCGGTGCCAGATCTCGATGCCTACCGGGCGGCGATCGCCTCGGCGATCGCGGAGCTGCCGCCGGCGGCGGAGGCCTGGGCGAAGGCGGTCCTCACCCGCGGGGTCGAGGACGACGACCGGCCGACCGGCTGGGTGTACGCGACGCACTCGGGCGACCACACGGAGGCCCGCACCCAAGGCGTCCGCGTCGTCCTGCTCGACCGCGGCTGGCGGCACGACGTCGAGCGCACCTCGCCGTGGCTGCTCGCGGGGGCGAAGACGCTGAGCTATGCCGTGAACCGGGCGGTGCAGCGCGAGGCACTGCGGCGCGGCGCCGACGACGCGATCTTCGTCTCAAGTGACGGCTTCCTCCTCGAGGGCCCCACCTCCTCGGTCGTGTACCGCGTCGACGGCGTGCTCGTCACCCCCGGCACGGGGCTCGGCATCCTCGACGGCACGACGCAGTCGAGCCTCTTCCGCTTCGCCGAGGCGCGCGGGATGCCGACCGAGTTCCGGCTCGCGACGCCCGACGAGCTCGAACGGGCCGACGGCATCTGGCTCGTGTCGAGCGTCCGGCATGCGGCCCCCGTCCGCGAGCTCGACGGCCGCCCCGTGCCCGTCGACCGCGCATTCACCGACGCGATGAATGCGCATCTCGCGACGCTCGAGTCCTGACCGGCCCGCCAGCGGGTGACGCCGAGCCGGTAGAGTCGCACTCGTGGTGGCAGAGGGCAGCGGCGTCCCCGCGGGGTGGTACCCCGATCCGCTCGGACTCCCGCAGCTGCGGTGGTGGGACGGCGGCGCCTGGACGGAGTTCACGTCGGCGGTCGTCGGGCCAGGGGGTGATGACGAGTCGGAGGACGAGGCGTCATCGCCCGTGATCGATCTCGACGCGGACGACGATCTCGAGGCGACCGTCGCAGCGGATGTCGAGGCGCCCGAGCTGACCAAGGCCACTGCGCCTGACCGCGCCGAACCCGCCGAGCCTGAGCCCGCCGAGCCCACTGACCCGGAGCCCGTCGTCGTGCCCGAGCCGTTCGATCCGTCGCGGGCCGACCCCTTCGCGGCGGCACAGGCGACCGCGCTCGAGTTCACGTCCCGGCGCGCGCGTCGCGCCTATGAGCGCAAGCTCGCGCTCGAGTCGGGGCTCGCCGAGCCCGTCGAGCCGTCGTACGCCCGGCTCGACACGAACCCCGTCGACATCCAACTCGCGGGCCCCGGCATCGCGACCGCCGCCGCGGCCTCGGGCGCCGGCGTCACCGCCGTCGGCGCGGCCGACCCGGTGCCGCTGCCGACGGGTCCGGTGCCGGTCGTCGAGGCTCCGGGAGCCCCGGAGCCCGCCGCACCCCAGGCGCCCCCCCCGGACGCCCCCGCCGCGGGGACGCCCGTCGACGGCCGCGAGGACATCCTCGCCCAGTCGACGCTCGCCCCCAGGCAGCAAGACGCCGCCGGCAGCGAGCCGCGGTTCTCGCTCGACACGACCGGTGTGCCAGAGGAGTTCCCGCCCGCGCGCACCCTCATCCCGAAACGCACGTACGGTGCCGCCGCCTACGTGCTCGCGATGCTCCCGCCGCTCGCCCTACTCGCGGTCGTCGCGCTTGAGTACGTGCCCGGGCTGGTCGTCACCTCGATGCTCGCGTGGGGCATCGGCGCGGCCGCGCTCGTGATCGGCGTGCTCATCGCATTTCTCGATGCGGGGGCCCTGCGCCGCTTGGGCCACGAGCGCACGGCGAGCCCGCTCTGGGCGCTGCTCACCCCGATCGTCTACCTGTCGGTCCGCGCGGTCGCGACTCGGCGTGAGACCGGACACGGTCGTGCCGTCATCCTCGCGTGGGTCCTCGGGCTCCTGCTCGCGGGACTGCTCGTCTACCTCATCCCGGACCTCCTCCCGCTCCTCGCGCCCGGCGTCACCGCGCCGTGGACGTCGCCCCTCGGCTGAGCGACTCGCGCAGCGCCGCGCCGATCGTCTCGAGCCCGTCGTCGAGCACGGTGGTGAAGCCGAGGCGCGCCGCCTCCTGCGCCCGCCGCCGGCCCTGGCTCGCGGGCCGGATCTCGCCGGCGAGGCTGATCTCGCCGACCGCCGCGAGGTCGGCCGGGAGTGCGACGTCGCGCGCCGCGGACGCGATGGCGAGCGCGATCGCGAGGTCGGCACCGGGCTCGGTGACGCGGATGCCGCCGACGGTCGAGACGTAGACGTCGCTCGCGCCGACGGCGACGCGGCCGCGCTTCTCGAGCACCGCGAGGAGCATCGCGACCCGGCCGCTGTCGACGCCGTTGACGACGCGGCGGGGATTCGGCGCCTGGCTCGGCACGATGAGCGCCTGCACCTCGACGGGGATGACGCGCCGGCCCTCGATCGTCACGGCGATGCAGGTCCCCGAGATGGGGCTGCGGGTGCGCGACATGAACAGGCCGCTCGGGTCGGCGACCTCCGCGATCCCGTCGCCGGTCATCTCGAAGCAGCCGACCTCGTCGACCGGGCCGAAGCGGTTCTTCTGCGCCCGCACGAAGCGCAGCGCCGTCTGGCGATCGCCCTCGAACTGCAGCACGACGTCGACGAGGTGCTCGAGCAGCCGGGGTCCCGCGATCTGGCCGTCCTTCGTCACATGCCCGACGAGCAGGACGGGCACGTCGCGCTCCTTCGCGACCCGGGTGATCGTCGCGGCGACCTCGCGGACCTGGCTCGGTCCGCCCGCCAGCCCGTCGATGAGCGACGAGGACACCGTCTGCACGGAGTCGAGGATGACGAGGTCGGGGCGCACCTCGTCGAGGTGACCGAGGATGACGGCGAGGTCGGTCTCGGCCGCGAGGTGGAGCTCGTCGTGGAGCGCGCCGGTGCGCTCGGCGCGGAGCCGCACCTGGCCTGCGGACTCCTCCGCGGAGACGTAGAGGACTCGCCGACCCCCGGCGGCCGCGCGCGACGCGACCTCGAGCAGCAGCGTCGACTTGCCGACCCCGGGCTCGCCCGAGAGGAGGATCGCCGCGCCAGGCACGATGCCGCCGCCGAGCACCCGATCGAACTCGCCGATGCCGCTCGCCCAGTGCTCGACCGGTGCCGTGTCGATCGCCGTGATGGGTCGTGCCGCGCGTGACGCGGTGGGCCGCACGGCGGCGGGACCCCGGCTGCCGGCCGGCGCCGCCGCGACCTCGACCGTGTTCCAGCTCTGGCACTCGCCGCAGCGGCCGACCCACTTCGCCGAGGTCCAGCCGCACTCGGTGCAGCGGTATGCGGTCGTGGGCTTCGCCATGCCGTTCACCCTAGGCGCCGCCTCCGACACGGCGCGCACGGCCTCCCCAGGGGCAGACGACTCACCCGAGGAGCGTGCGCAGCGCCCGCTTATAGGCGCGGAATGCGTGGCGCCCCTCGTCAGTGAGTCGCACGTACGTCGCGGGCGTGCGCCCTTCGATCGTCTTGCGGCTCTCGATGTAGCCGGCCTCCTCGAGTCGGCGCAGGTGCGTCGCGAGGTTGCCGGACGTCGCGTCGAGAAGCTCCTGGAGCCGGGGGAAGGCGATCGAGTCGCCCGTCCCGAGCGCGTCGAGCACCGAGACGATCCGGAGGCGCGCCTGGACGTGGATGACGGGGTCGAGCTCATCCATGGCGAGCCGCGATCTCTCCGGCGAGCAGCGCGGGCTTCGCCCCGGCGATGATCGCGAGCACGACGAACCCGAGTCCGCCGCCGACGCCCGCGAGCAGCAGCCACGGCGCGGGGATGAGGGCGGCGGCGATGCCGACGACGATGACCCAGGCGCTGAAGACGAGGGTCGAGCGGTCGTTCACGAGCGCGGCGCCGGCGAGACCGAGTGTGCCGACGACAAGGCAGGTCGCGACGACCCAGTACACGAACATGGCGTCGGTCGGCGTGCCGGCGTCGATGAGCCGCCAGCCGAGGAGACCGATGAGGAGGAACCCGAAGGCGAAGGCGTTGCCGTGGATCGCCCCCTGCAGATTCGACGGCCCGCGCGTGCCGCGCCCGCGGCGCACGGCGTGGACGGTCGTGATGACGATGGCCGCGACGAGCGCGGCGCCAGCGAGGCCGAGTGCGACCGGCAGCGGGAGGGCCGGCTCGGGGGCGAAGCCGAGGAGGGCCGCCCCGAAGCCGATGATCCATGCCGCACCCCAGACGCCGTACTGCACGCGCGGGTCTGGCGCGAGCGCGTCCTGCGCCCGTCGTCGGTCGGTCTCGATCGCCTCGAGGATGCCTGCCGCGTCCGCGGCGTCGGGTCGCTCGGTCATGGTCGTCTCCTCTGCTCGATCGCCGCCGGTGCGGCACAAACACATTTGTACCACAGTGTGCTTTGCACCGCAAAGCACTGCGGAGGAATGCGCGCAGCACCCCGCGCATTCGTCCCGACCGAACTCAACGCAGGTGGAATCGCCGAGAGCAGGCGAATCCGGCCCGATTCCGCCTGCTCTCGGCCATTCTGCCGGCGTTGGCGAGCGGACGCGCACTCAAAACGACTGCGAGGAGACGAATCCTCGCCTCCTCGCAGTGCTGCGGTCCTGTGCCGCGGGCTACGCCTCGCTCATGACCGGCGCCGAGACCTGCTGGCCGCGGGCCGCGAGCGCGGCGGCGCGCGCCGCGTCCTTCTCGGCCTGGACGCGCTGGCCCTCGGCGATGAACTCGTCGGAGACCGGGACGGACTCGACGTGGTTCACCCCGCCGAGCTTCGCCATGTAGGCGTCGAGCTCCGGGCCGGAGGTCCAGGAGGTGATGAGGCAGTACCGCGGCTCGGCGCCGGGGTGGTACGTCGCGTGCCAGAGGCGCTGCGTGTCGATGACGAGCTGCGCGCCGGCCGGCAGCGCGATGCGCGTCTCGGTCGACGGGTCGGTGCGGTTCTCGCGGAGGACGAAGAAGGAGTCCTGGTCGTCCGTGAGGTTGAAGAACGAGCGGACGACCCAGCCGGTCCCGTCGGGGTTGAGGCGGTTGTTGTCGTCCTGGTGGAGGTTGTACAGCGTCTCGCCGTACGGCGTCGGCTGGAGCTCGATGATGCGGCAGCGTCCGATGTCGGCGCCCGCCTCCTTGGCGCGCTCGACGAGGCGGGGGGCCTTCGCGACCTGCGACTCGATCCAGAGCCCGCCCTTGTCGGTGCGCGGGTTGTCGCCGGTCCAGAAGCCGCCGCACTCGACCGTGCCGGTCTTCGAGGCGAGGGGGGCGAAGCGAGTGTCGCCGCTCGACTTCCAGTCGACGTACTCGACGTCGAGCCACTCCTTCGGATCCTGCGACTGGTCGTAGCGGTCGAGGACGACGTAGCCGGTCTCCTCGAGCAGGGCGGACTTGATATATGCCATAGGTGGCTCCTCGTGTCGTACGGGCGCGTACCGTTTTTCCATGCCCGACTGAGGGTCACCTTATCTCGGCGACCTCGGGGAACCCGGGAGATTTCCCGATGAGCGGGAGACTCCGGCGAGACTCCGGGGAGTGCCGGGGGATTCGCGCGGCTGCGCGCCGGCGG
>CAKUJB010000062.1 GCA_934661165.1 uncultured Microbacteriaceae bacterium
GATCTATTCGGATTCCGACGAGCCGGCCCCGGCCGGCTCCAAGGTCGAGTGACCCGCCACAAGCGGACAGCATCGGTCCTCGTGCCCTGATCAGCGGGGCGCGCCGCATTCGCAGCTCGCAGCGTGCGACATGTCCACGGGTCGACGACGCCCCATCGTCGTCGAAACTGTCGATATTTTTGAGGAGGCCCTTCGTGGCCGTGACCCCGAGCCCCTATCAGCGATTCTCCGCGGCCCCCGAGGCCGCCGGACTCTACGACCCCGCCCTCGATCGCGACGCCTGCGGCCTCGCGATGGTCGCGACCCTGCGCGGCACGCCCGGGCACGACATCGTCGCGACGGCGCTCAGCGCGCTGCGCAACCTCGAGCACCGCGGCGCGGTCGGCTCGGACGCCGGCACGGGCGACGGCGCGGGGATCAACACGCAGATCCCGGACGAGTTCCTCCGCGCGGCCGTCGACTTCGAGCTGCCGCCGGTCGGCCGGTACGCCGTCGGCATGGCCTTCCTCCCGGTCGACGCCAGCGAGCGGGAGGCGGTCGTCGCGGAGATCGGGCGGATCGCGGGGCACGAGCAGCTGCGGGTGCTCGGCTGGCGGGACGTGCCGACGCGCCCCGAGGTGCTCGGCCGGCTCGCGCGGGACGCGATGCCGCACTTCGCGCAGCTCGTCGTCGCCTCGACGCGGCAGGCGGACGGGACGGGGACCGTCGGCGGCCTCGAGCTCGAGCGGCAGGCCTACCGGCTGCGCAAGCGAGCCGAGCGGGAGCTCGAGGTGTACTTCGCCTCGCTGTCGTGCCGCACGCTCGTCTACAAGGGCATGGTGACGACGCTCCAGCTCGAGCCGTTCTACCCCGACCTGTCGGACGCGCGCTTCTCGTCGAAGCTCGCGCTCGTGCATTCGCGCTACTCGACGAACACGTTCCCGTCGTGGCCGCTCGCCCAGCCGTTCCGGATGATCGCGCACAACGGCGAGATCAACACGGTCCAGGGCAACCGGAACTGGATGCGCGCCCGGCAGTCGCAGCTCGAGTCGGCGCTCATCGGCGACCTGCGCCCGCTGCTGCCGATCAACGCGCCGGGCGCCTCGGACTCCGCGAGCTTCGACGAGGTGCTCGAGCTGCTCAACCTCGCCGGCCGCTCGCTGCCGCACGCGATGATGATGATGGTCCCGGAGGCCTACGAGAACCGGACCGACATGGATCCGGACCGCCGCGCATTCTACGAATTCCACTCCATGCTCATGGAGCCGTGGGACGGTCCCGCCGCGCTCGTCTTCACCGACGGCGAGCTCGTCGGCGGGACGCTCGACCGCAACGGACTGCGGCCGAGCCGCTACCTCATCACCGACGAGGGCCTCGTCGTGCTCGCGAGCGAGATCGGCGTGCACGCGATCGACCAGGCGAAGGTCGTCCGCAAGGGGCGCCTGCAGCCCGGCCGGATGTTCCTCGTCGACACGACCGCGGGCCGCATTATCGAGGATGAGGAGATCAAGGCCGAGCTCGCGAATGCGCGCCCCTACGCGCAGTGGCTCGAGCAGGAGCGCATCGCCCTCGCCGAGCTGCCGGAGCGCGAGCACATCGTCCACACCCCGCTGTCGGTGAACCGGCGGCAGAAGACGTTCGGCTACACGGAGGAGGAGGTCCGCATCCTCCTCACGCCGATGGCGGCGACGGGCGCGGAGCCGCTCGGCGCAATGGGGTCCGACACGCCCGTCGCGGTGCTCTCGGAGCGCCCGCGGACGCTCTTCGACTACTTCACGCAGCAGTTCGCGCAGGTGACGAACCCGCCGCTCGACTCCATCCGCGAGGAGGTCGTCACCTCGATGCGCTCGAGTCTCGGGCCCGAACGCAACCTGCTCGACGCGACGCCGGTGCACGCGCGCCAGGTCGCGCTCGAGTTCCCCGTGCTCGACAACGACGAGCTCGCGAAGATCCAGCACATCGACGGCCGCAAGGGCGGCTACCGGGCGGTCACCATCCGCGGCCTGTACGACGTGCTCGACCACGAGCACGAGCTCGCGAAGCGGCTCGCCGAGATGTGCGCGGAGGCGGATGCCGCGATCGAGCGCGGCGCCGAGTTCCTCATCCTCTCCGACCGGGACTCCGACAAGGACTACGCACCGATCCCGTCGCTGCTCATGCTCTCGGCGGTCCACCACCACCTCATCCGGCAGGGCACGCGCATGCGCGTGGGCCTCATCGTCGAGGCGGGCGACGTCCGCGAGGTGCACCACGTCGCGCTGCTCATCGGCTACGGCGCCTCAGCGGTCAACCCCTACCTCGCGATGGAGACCGCGGAGGATCTCGTGCGGCGCGGGATGATCCAGGGCCTGACCCCGGAGAAGGCGGTCGCGAACCTCATCAAGGCGCTCGGCAAGGGCGTGCTCAAGATCATGTCGAAGATGGGGATCTCCGTCGTCGGCTCCTACGCCGGCGCGCAGTGCTTCGAGGCGATCGGGCTGAGCCAGGAGTTCGTCGACGAGTACTTCACCGGCACCCGCTCGATCCTCGGCGGCGTCGGCATCGACGTCATCGCGCGGGAGAACGCCGCGCGGCACGAGCGCGCGTACCCGAAGGAGCCCGCCGCGCTCATCCACGAGCGGCTCGAGAACGGTGGGGAGTACCAGTGGCGCCGGGAGGGGCCGCCGCACCTGTTCAACCCCGACACCGTCTTCCGCCTGCAGCACGCGACGCGGGAGCGTCGCTTCGACGTCTTCCGCGACTACACCCGGCTCGTCGACGAGCAGGCGGAGCGGCTCATGACGCTGCGCGGCATGTTCCGCATCAAGCAGGGCGAGCGCTCCCCGGTGCCCATCGACGAGGTCGAGCCGATCGAGTCGATCCTCAAGCGCTTCAACACCGGCGCGATGAGCTACGGCTCGATCTCGCAGGAGGCGCACGAGACGCTCGCGATCGCGATGAACCGCATCGGCGGCCGGTCGAACACGGGCGAGGGCGGCGAGGACGTCGAGCGGCTCCTCGACCCCGAGCGGCGCAGCGCGATCAAGCAGGTCGCGTCGGGCCGATTCGGCGTCACGAGCATGTACCTCACGCACGCGACGGACATCCAGATCAAGATGGCGCAGGGCGCGAAGCCGGGGGAGGGCGGGCAGCTGCCCGGCCCCAAGGTGTATCCCTGGATCGCCCGCACTCGAGGCGGCACGCCCGGCGTCGGGCTCGTCTCGCCGCCGCCGCACCACGACATCTACTCGATCGAGGACCTCAAGCAGCTCATCTTCGACGTGAAGCGGGCGAACCCCGCGGCGCGCGTCCACGTGAAGCTCGTCTCGCAGTCCGGCATCGGCGCGGTCGCGGCGGGCGTCGCGAAGGCGAAGGCCGACGTCATCCTCGTGTCCGGGCACGACGGCGGGACCGGCGCGTCGCCACTCAACTCGCTCAAGCACGCCGGCACCCCGTGGGAGATCGGGCTCGCCGAGGCGCAGCAGACGCTCATGATCAACGGCATGCGCGACCGCGTCGTCGTGCAGGTCGACGGCCAGATGAAGACGGGACGCGACGTCATCGTCGCGGCGCTGCTCGGTGCCGAGGAGTACGGCTTCGCGACCGCCCCGCTCGTCGTCTCCGGGTGCATCATGATGCGCGTCTGCCACCTCAACACGTGCCCCGTGGGGGTCGCGACGCAGAACCCTGAGTTGCGCGCCAGGTTCAGCGGGAAGCCGGAGTTCGTCGTCACGTTCTTCGAGTACCTCGCCCAGGAGGTCCGGGAGCAGCTCGCCGAGCTCGGCTTCCGCTCGCTCGACGAGGCGATCGGGCGCACCGAGCTCCTCGACGTCGACCAGGCGGTCCAGCACTGGAAGACGGAGGGACTCGACCTCGGTCCCGTCTTCGCGGGCGCCGCGTTCGCCGCCGACGCGCCGCGGCGCGCCCGGGTCGCGCAGGACCACGAGCTCGAGGCGCACTTCGACCGGGAGCTCATCGGCCTGTCGTCCTCGGCGATCGAGCGGCTCGAGCCGGTGTGCATCGAGCTGCCGATCCAGAACACCGAGCGGGCGGTCGGCACGATGCTCGGCCACGAGGTGACGAATCGCCACGGGGAGGGCGGGCTGCCGCCCGAGACGATCGACGTGACGCTGCGCGGCACGGCCGGACAGTCGCTTGGCGCATTCCTGCCCCGCGGGATCATCATCCGTCTCGAGGGCGACGCGAACGACTACGTCGGCAAGGGCCTGTCGGGCGGCGACATCGTCGTGCGACCCGATCGGCGCGCGACGTTCGCCGCGGAGCACAACGTCATCGCCGGCAACGTCATCGGCTACGGCGCCACGGGCGGCACCATGTTCCTCCGCGGCCTCGTCGGCGAGCGCTTCCTCGTGCGCAACTCCGGTGCGACCGCCGTCGTCGAGGGCGTCGGCGACCACGCGCTCGAGTACATGACCGGCGGCACCGCCGTCATCCTCGGTCGGACGGGACGCAACCTCGGCGCCGGGATGTCCGGTGGCATCGCGTACGTCCACGGGCTCCGCAAGGAGGCGGTGAATGCGTCGGCGCTCGCCACCGGCGAGCTCGCCCTCGAGCCGCTCGACCGCGCGGACGTGGAGGTGCTGCGCACGCTGCTGCAGATGCACGTCGAGCGGACGGACTCGCCCGTCGCCGGCGATATGCTCGCGCACTTCGGCGAGGTCGTCGGCGAGTTCGTCAAGGTGCTGCCGCGCGACTACGCGGCCGTGCTGCGGACCCGCGAGGCGGCGCTCGGCGAAGGACTCGACCCCGACGGCGATGTGGTGTGGCGGCGGATTCTGGAGGTGACCGGTGGCTGATCCCGAGGGCTTTCTCAAGGTGCGCGAGCGCGAGCTCGCGCCGCGACGGCCGGTGCCGGTGCGGCTCATGGACTGGCGCGAGGTGTACGAGGACGCCGAGTCCGGCATGCTGCGGCGCCAGGCCGGGCGCTGCATGGACTGCGGCGTGGCGTTCTGCCACCAGGGCTGCCCGCTCGGCAACCTCATCCCGGAGTGGAACGACCTCACCTGGCGCGGCGAGGGGCAGCAGGCGATCGAGCGGCTCCACGCGACGAACAACTTCCCGGAGTTCACGGGAATCCTCTGCCCCGCGCCGTGCGAGAGCGCCTGCGTGCTGGGCATCAACCAGCCGCCTGTGACGATCAAGCAGATCGAGGCGCAGATCGCGGAGGACGCGTGGGGGCACGGCTGGGTGCAGCCGCAGGTGCCCGAGCGGCTCACCGGCAGGACCGTCGCGGTCGTCGGCTCCGGGCCGGCAGGACTCGCCGCCGCCCAGCAGCTCACGAGGGCGGGACACACCGTCGCGGTGTACGAGCGGGACGACCGCATCGGCGGTCTGCTGCGCTACGGGATCCCGGACTTCAAGATGGAGAAGCGCCGGGTCGAGCTGCGCGTCGCGCAGATGCAGGCCGAGGGCACCCGCTTCCGTGCCGGCGTCGAGATCGGCGTCGACATCTCGTGGGCCGACCTCCACGACCGCTACGACGCCGTGCTCATCGCGACGGGGGCGACGGTGCCGCGGGATCTGCCGATCCCGGGACGCGACCTGCTCGGCGTCCATTTCGCGATGGACTACCTCACGCAGTCGAACCGCGCGAATGCGGGCGACCAGGTCCCCGGGCAGATCACGGCGGAGGGCCGGCACGTCATCGTCATCGGCGGCGGCGACACGGGGGCCGACTGCATCGGCACGGCGCACCGCCAGGGGGCGCTGTCCGTCACGAACCTCGCGATCGGCAAGCAGCCGCCGCACGAGCGCCCCTCGCACCAGCCGTGGCCGATGATGCCGCAGGTCTTCGAGGTCTCGAGCGCCCATGAGGAGGGCGGTGACCGGCGCTATCTCGCGTCGACCGTCGAGTTCCTCGACAACGGCGCGGGCGAGGTGCGCGCGCTGCGCGTCGCCGAGACCGAGTACGTCGACGGGCGCCGCATCCCGAAGTCCGGAACCGAGCACGAGATTCCGGCGGACCTCGTCCTCATCGCGATGGGCTTCACGGGGCCGGAGACGTCGACGCTCGACGCGCAGCTGCCGCTGCCGGTCGACGCGCGCGGCGGACTCGACCGCGCGCAGGACTACGCGACGAGCGTGAGCGGTGTCTTCGTCGCCGGCGACGCGGGGCGCGGGCAGTCGCTCATCGTGTGGGCGATCGCGGAGGGGCGCGCGGCAGCGGCGGAGATCGACCGCTTCCTCATGGGCGTCACCGAGCTGCCGGCGCCGGTGCGTCCGAGCGACCGGGCCATCTCGGTCTGAGTCGTTCGGCCGCGCCGCAGCGCGGGAGTCGATACGCTGATGGGACCGCTGCCCACCACCACTGAGCGGAGACCATCAGCATGAGACGAGCCAAGATCGTCGCGACCCTCGGGCCCGCGACTTCGAGCTACGACAACATCCGAGCGATCCTCGAGGCGGGCGTCGATGTCGCGCGCTTCAACCTGTCGCACGGCAGTCACGAGGTCCACGAGGAGGTGCATCGCAACCTCCTCCGCGCCGTCGCCGACGTCGGGCGCACCGTCGCCGTCCTCGTCGACCTCCAGGGGCCGAAGATCCGGCTCGGCCGCTTCGCCGACGGCCCGCACCAGCTCCAGGTCGGCGACGTCTTCACGATCACGACCGAGGACGTGCCCGGCACCCGCGAGCTGTGCAGCACGACGTTCACCGGGCTGCCGCAGGACGTGCGCACGGGCGATCAGCTCCTCATCGACGACGGCAAGGTGCGCGTGCGGGTCCTCGACTCGGACGGCGTCCGCGTGCGCACCGAGGTCGTCGTCGGCGGCACGGTGTCGAACAACAAGGGCATCAACCTCCCCGGCGTCGCCGTGAGCGTGCCCGCGCTGTCGTCGAAGGACGAGAACGACCTGCGATGGGGCCTGCGGCTCGGCGCCGACTACATCGCGCTGTCCTTCGTGCGCAGCGCCGCGGACATCGTCCGCGTGCACGAGATCATGGCCGAGGAGGGCATCAAGCGCCCCGTCATCGCGAAGATCGAGAAGCCGCAGGCCATCGCCGCGATCGACGAGATCATCGACGCCTTCGACGCGATCATGGTCGCCCGCGGCGACCTCGCGGTCGAGCTCCCGCTCGAGGCGGTGCCGATCGTGCAGAAGGACATCATCCTCAAGGCCCGCCGCTTCGCCAAGCCCGTCATCGTGGCGACGCAGATGCTCGAGTCGATGACGGAGAACCCCGTGCCGACCCGCGCTGAGACCTCGGATGTCGCGAACGCGATCCTCGACGGCGCGGACGCGGTCATGCTCTCGGGCGAGACGAGCGTCGGGGCGTATCCGGCGATCACGGTGCAGACGATGGCCCGCATCGTCGAGTCGACGGAGGAGTCCGGACTCGAGCGCATTCCTCCTCTCGGTACGAAGCCGCGGACACAGGGCGGGGCGATCACGCTCGCCGCGGCGGAGGTCGCCGACTTCGTCGACGCCAAGTTCGTGTGCGTCTTCACCGAGTCCGGCGACTCGGCCCGGCGCATGTCGCGCCTGAGGTTCCGGATCCCCATGATCGCCTTCACCCCGAACGAGGCCGTGCGCCGACGGATGTCGCTCATCTGGGGCATCCGCTCGTACGTCGTCGAACGCGTGACGCACACGGACGCGATGCACCAGCAGGTCGACCGCGTGCTGCTGGAGAAGGGCCTCGCGGACGTCGGGGACAAGGTCGTCGTCATCGCGGGCATGCCGCCGGGCATCCCCGGCTCGACGAACGATCTGCGGGTCCACACCGTCGGCGACCTCGTCGAGGCGCAGCCGCGGGTGTGGGAGTCCGGGGCGCACGCCGACTGACGGGCGCTCGTGCCGGTGGTGGGGGTCGAACCCACACGCCCTCGCGGGCAACCGAGTTTGAGTCGGTCGCGTCTGCCATTCCGCCACACCGGCTGATGCCCTGCCGCTCAACGGTACTAGGGTTTTGATCGTGAGTATCGAGGAAGGCGGCGCCGAGGCGCCCCGTCGTGTCGTCGTCGCCGAGGACGAATCGCTGATCCGGATGGACATCATCGAGATCCTCACGGATGCGGGATTCGAGGTCGTCGGCGAGGCGGGCGACGGCGAGACCGCGGTGCAGCTCGCGACCGAGCTGCGGCCCGACCTCGTCGTCATGGACGTGAAGATGCCGCAGCTCGACGGCATCTCCGCGGCCGAGCGGCTCTCGAAGCACCACATCGCGCCGGTCGTGCTGCTCACCGCATTCAGCCAGAAGGAGCTCGTCGAGCGCGCGTCGGAGGCGGGCGCCCTCGCGTACGTCGTCAAGCCGTTCACGCCGAACGACCTGCTCCCGGCGATCGAGATCGCGCTCGCCCGCTACCAGCAGATCATCGTGCTCGAGTCGGAGATCGCCGACCTCGCCGAGCGCTTCGAGACCCGGAAGCTCGTCGACCGGGCCAAGGGCCTGCTCAACGAGAAGATGGGGCTCACCGAGCCCGAGGCGTTCCGCTGGATCCAGAAGGCCTCGATGGACCGCCGCCTCACGATG
>CAKUJB010000063.1 GCA_934661165.1 uncultured Microbacteriaceae bacterium
GACTACCGCAAGGTCTACGCGGCGTACAAGGCGGCGCTCGAGCACAAGGGCCGTCCGACCGTCATCCTCGCGAAGACGATCAAGGGCTACGGGCTCGGGGCGCACTTCGAGGGCCGCAACGCGACCCACCAGATGAAGAAGCTCACGCTCGATGACCTCAAGAAGTTCCGCGACGTCATGCACATCCCGATCACGGATGCGCAGCTCGAGGAGGACCCCTACCGGCCGCCGTTCTACAACCCCGGCCCCGAGGACGAGGCGATTCAGTACCTCATGGCGCGGCGCCGCGAGCTCGGCGGCTCGCTGCCGCAGCGCCGCACCACGCACGTGCCGATTCCGGTCCCCGAGGAGAAGGCCTACGACGTCGCCCGGCGCGGCTCGGGCACGCAGGAGATCGCGACGACGATGGCCTTCGCGCGGCTCCTCAAGGACCTCTTCCGCGTCGAGGACTTCGGCAAGCGCCTCGTGCCGATCATCCCGGACGAGGCCCGCACGTTCGGCATGGACGCGTACTTCCCGACGCAGAAGATCTACAACCCCGCTGGCCAGAACTACGTCTCGGTCGACCGGGAGCTGCTGCTCGCGTACAAGGAGTCGCCGCAGGGCCAGATCATCCACGTCGGGATCAACGAGGCCGGCGCCGCCGCCGCGTTCACGGCCGCGGGCACGCAGTACGCGACGAACGGGCAGCCGCTCATCCCCGTGTACATCTTCTACTCGATGTTCGGCTTCCAGCGCACGGGCGACGCGTTCTGGGCCGCTGGCGATCAGATGGCGCGCGGCTTCATCATCGGCGCGACCGCCGGTCGCACGACGCTCACGGGCGAGGGCCTGCAGCACGCCGACGGCCACTCCCCCGTGCTCGCCAACACGAACCCGGCGGTCGTCACGTACGACCCCGCGTACGGCTACGAGCTCGCGCACATCGTGCGCGCCGGCATCGAGCGGATGTACGGCGGTGAGCATCCGGACCCGAACGTCATGTACTACATCACCGTCTACAACGAGCCGATGGTGCAGCCGGCCGAGCCGGAGGGCGTCGACGTCGAGGGCATCCGCAAGGGCATCCACCTGCTCAAGCCGGCCGAGACGACGGGCATCAAGGCGCAGATCCTCGCGAGCGGCGTCGCCGTGCCGTGGGCGCTCGAGGCGCAGACGCTCCTCGCCTCGCACGGCGTCGCGGCCGACGTCTGGTCGGTCACCTCGTGGACCGAGCTGCGCCGCGACGGCCTGCACGCCGACGAGCACAACTGGACGAACCCGGAGGCCGAGCCCCTCGTGCCGTACATCACGGCGCGGCTGCAGGCATCCGAAGGTCCCGTGCTCGGCGTCTCCGACTACGCGCACACCGTGCCGGCGCTCATCCGCCAGTTCGTCCCGCGCGACTACGCGACGCTCGGCGCCGACGGCTTCGGCTTCTCGGACACTCGGGCCGCGGCGCGGCGGTACTTCCTCATCGACGGGCCGTCGATCGCGGTGCGCGTCCTCGGGCAGCTCGCCGAGCGCGGCGAGATCGACCGCGCGGTCGTGACGAAGGCGATCCAGGACTACCAGCTCTTCGACGTGACCGCCGGGACGACCGGCAGCGCCGGCGGGGAGAGCTGAGCCGCAGGGCCTCGGCACTCCTAGGATCGACTGGTGGCGCAGCGCACCAAGGCCCAGACGCTTGCCTGGCTTCGCACCCAGGCCGGTGAATGGTCGACGCTCACCCTGAAGCGCCTCGACGAGTCGCTCCCGTGGTACCGCGACATGCCGCCGGGGCGGCGCTCCGCGGTCGGGCTCGTCGCGCAGGCCGGGATCACCGCATTCATCTCCTGGTACGAGGACCCCAAGGGCGTGCCGTGGATCGCGGCCGACGTCTTCGGCGTCGCGCCGCGAGAACTGCTGCGGTCCATCTCGCTCACCCAGACGCTGCAGCTCGTCAAGACGACGGTCGAGATCATCGAGACCCGCATCCCGCGCGACGACCTGCCGCTGCGCGACGCATTCCTCCTGTACTCGCGGGAGGTCGCGTTCGCCGCCGCCGACGTCTACGCACGCGCGGCCGAGTCGCGCGGGCTGTGGGATGCCCGGCTCGAGGCCCTCGTCGTCGACTCGATCCTCACGGGTGAGTACGACTCGGAGCTGCCCAGCCGCATCGCCGCGCTCGGCTGGAACGGCCACGGCGAGGCTGCCGTGCTCGTCGGGGTCACGCCGCGCCAGCTCGACGTCGACCAGCTTCGCCGGACCGCCCGCCACCTCGCCTCCGATGTCCTCATCGGCGTGCAGGGCAGCCGGCTCGTCGTCGTCGTCGGCCGCGCCGAAGCCGCTGAAGCGGACGGCGACGAGGAGACGCAGCTGCCGTTCATCGAGATCGCGAGGCGGCTCGAGCCGGAGTTCGGCGACGGGCATCTCGTGCTCGGGCCCACCGTGCCGACGCTCGTCGAGGCGTCGCGCAGCGCGCGCGCCGCACTCGCCGGCTTCGCGGTCGCGCGGGCCTGGCGCGGGGCGCCCCGGCCGGTGCTCGCCGACGACCTCCTCCCCGAGCGCGCCTTCGCGGGCGATGCGCTCGCGCGCCAGGCGCTCATCGCGAAGGTGTACGAGCCGCTGCGCGACCAGTCGACCGACCTGCTCGGCACACTCTGGGCGTACCTCGACAACGGCCGCTCGCTCGAGGCGACCGCCCGCGAGCTCTTCGTCCACCCGAACACGGTCCGCTACCGGCTCAAGCGGATCACCGAGACGATCGGCTGGGACGCGACCGGCGCGCGGGAGGCGCTCATTCTCCAGTCGGCGCTCATCGTCGGCTCGATCGCCGAGCCGGATGGGCGTCGCCGCAGGCACTAGGGTGGCGTGGTGGCACCGAAGGCGACCCCCGGAATCGGCCGCCGGCGCATCCCGTCGCCGCGCCAGGTCCTCTCGCTCGTCCAGTTCCCGAAGCCCGGGCTGAGCCGACTCGAACGGCGCCTGCGCGGGACCGCATCGATCAGCGACCTCCGCGAGCTCGCCCGCCGAGCGGCACCCGGCCCGATTTTCGACTACGTCGATGGCGGTGCCGGCGACGAGACCGCCGTGCGGCGCAATGAGGCGGCGTTCCGCGCCGCCCGCTTCATCCCGCGGACCCTCCGCGACGTGTCCGCAGTCGACCCTGGCGTCGAGCTCCTCGGCCGGCGCTACCCGCTGCCGATCGTGCTCGGCCCGATCGGGCTCACCCGCAGCGCGCACGCCGACGGCGAGATCGGCGCGGCCCGGGCCGCCGGCCGCGCCGGGATCCCCTACACGCTGTCGACCATGGCGACGGAGTCGCCGGAGAAGATCGCGCAGTTCGCGCCCGACGCGGAGCGCTGGTTCCAGCTCTACCTGTGGAAGGACCACGAGGCCTCGCAGGCACTGCTCGAGCGCGCCCTCGCCGCGGGATTCACCACGCTCGTCTTTACGGTCGACGTCGCGGTCGCCGGCGACCGGCATCGCGATGTCCGCAACGGCCTCACGTTCCCGCCGAGCGTCCCGCTGCGCACGGCGCTGCGCATCGCGACGCGCCCGCGCTGGTGGTTCGACGCGATCACCCGCGACCCCCTCACCTTCGCCGCGATCCAGCGAGACAAGGAGGACTTCGGGGGGATGAATCGGGTGCTCGACGCCGCCGCGACGTTCGAGGACCTCGAGTGGCTCCGTGGCGTCTGGCCCGGCCGGATCATCGTCAAGGGGGTCGTCTCCCCCGCCGACGCGATCGCGATCCGGGACGCGGGCGCCGACGGCATCATCGTGTCGAATCACGGCGGGCGGCAGCTCGACCAGGCGATCGCGACGCTCGACGCGCTGCCGGCCGTGCGGGCAGCGGTCGGCGACGACTTCCCGCTGCTCATCGACGGCGGGATCCGCACCGGCGGCGACATCGCCGTCGCCCTCGCGGCAGGGGCCGACGCGGTCATGATCGGGCGCGCCTACGTCTACGGGCTCATGGCGGGCGGCGAGGCGGGCGCCGATCGCGCGATCGAGCTCCTCGGCGAGGGCCTCCGGCGGACGATGGCGCTGCTCGGCGCCCGGACCACCGCGGAGCTGACCCGCGACCTCCTCGCCGACTGACGCATTCCTCCCCGATTGTCGGGCTCGCACAAGGCCGGACCCGCCTGTTCGCGCGATTCCTCCACCCGGAACCCCGTCGGAGTTGGCAGGATGGTTGAGTGATCGTCATCGTCGCACCGGGACAGGGCAGCCAGACGCCGGGCTTCCTCGAGCCGTGGCTCGAGCTCGACGGCGCGCGTGATCGCATCGGCGCCTTCGGCGAGGCCGCCGGTGTCGACCTGCTCGCCGCCGGCACCGTCTGGGACGCCGACGCGATCCGGGACACCGCCGTCGCGCAGCCGCTCATCGTCGCCGCGAGCCTCCTCGCGTACGAGACGCTCATCGAGCACGCGGTCGCGATCCCCGACGGGGTCGCCGGCCACTCCGTCGGCGAGCTCGCCGCCCTGTACGCGGCGGGGGTCCTCGGCGACACGACCGCGATGCGGCTCGTCGGCATCCGCGGTCGGGCGATGGCCGAGGCGGCCTCGCTCGAGCCGACCGGCATGGCCGCGGTCATCGGCGGCGACGAGACCGAGGTGCTCGCGGCGCTCGCGGCGCTCGACCTCACCCCCGCGAACCACAACGGCGGCGGCCAGATCGTCGCGGCGGGTGCCCTCGACGCGCTCGCGCAGCTCGGGGCGCAGCCGCCCGCCGGCACGCGGGTCATCCCGCTGCAGGTCGCCGGCGCGTTCCACACCCGCTACATGGCGCCCGCAGTCGAGACGCTGCGGGCCGCGGCCGCGGAGATCATCCCCGCCGACCCCGTGCTCACGCTCTGGACGAACCACGACGGCAGCGCTGTGTCAGGCGGCCGCGAGGCGCTCGACCTGCTCGTCGGCCAGGTCGCGAGCCCCGTGCGCTGGGACCGGTGCATGAGCGCGTTCGCGGACGCCGGCGTGACGGGCCTCATCGAGCTCGCGCCCGGCGGCACGCTCGTCGGGCTCGCGAAGCGCGCGCTCAAGGGCGTGCCAGCCGTCGCCATCAAGACCCCCGAGGATCTCGGGGCCGCCGTCGAGCTGCTGGGAGGCGCGGCATGAGCCTGAAGCAGACGACCGGACCCGTCGGCACCCGCATCCTGGCGTACGGCGCCGCCCGCGGCACCGACGTCGTGCCGAACGACGACCTCATCGGCCCCATCGACTCCTCCGACGAGTGGATCCGCCAGCGCACCGGCATCATCACCCGCACCCGCGCGCCGCGGGATGTCCTCGCGCTCGACCTCGCGACCGATGCGGGCCGTGAGGCCATCGAGCGCTCCGGCGTCGACCCGGCGGACATCGACCTCGTCATCGTCGCGACGATCTCGAATGTGCGGATCACGCCCTCGATCTCGGCCGTCGTCGCCGACCGGGTCGGCGCGAACCCCGCCGCCGCCTACGACTCGAACGCGGCCTGCGCCGGCTTCTCCTACGGTGTGGCCCAGGCCGACGCGCTCATCCGGGCGGGCGCCGCGCACTACGCGCTCGTCATCGGCGCCGAGAAGCTCTCCGACATCGTCGACCCCGCCGACCGCTCGATCTCGTTCCTCCTCGGCGACGGCGCGGGCGCCGTCGTCATCGGCCCGAGCGACGACGTCGGCATCGGTCCCGTGGTGTGGGGCTCGGACGGCGCGAAGGCCGAGGCCGTCGGCATGAATGCGACGATCATCGACTACCGCGACGGCGAGCACGAGTGGCCCACGCTCCGGCAGGAGGGCCAGACCGTGTTCCGCTGGGCCGTCTGGGAGATGGCGAAGGCCGCGAAGGCCGCCCTCGACGCCGCCGGCGTCACGGCGGACGAGCTCGCCGCATTCGTCCCGCACCAGGCGAACATGCGGATCATCGACGAGCTCGCGAAGCAGCTGAAGCTCCCGGAGTCCGTCGTCATCGCCCGCGACATCGAGACGACCGGCAACACCTCCGCCGCGAGCATCCCGCTCGCGACGCACCGCCTGCTCGAGGAGCACCCGGAGCTGTCCGGGGGTCTCGCGCTGCAGATCGGCTTCGGCGCCGGCCTCGTGTATTCGGGCCAGGTCGTCAGGCTTCCGTAGAATTCCCCAGCATCCCCAACCACTGAAGGAGAAACCCATGGCACTGTCCACCGAAGAGGTCCTCGCGGGCCTCGCCGAGCTCATCAACGACGAGACCGGCATCGCGACGGACGTCGTCGAGCTCGACAAGTCCTTCGTGGATGACCTCGACATCGACTCGATCTCGATGATGACGATCGTCGTCAACGCCGAGGAGAAGTTCGACGTGAAGATCCCGGACGAGGCCGTCAAGGACCTGAAGACCGTGCGCGACGCGGTCGACTACATCACCGGCGCCCAGGCCTGAACCCCGGCCGCGCGCCGCGCGGCCGCAGTGCGCTCACGAGCGCCCTTCTCGAGAACCGCCCCACCACCAGCGAGGTCTGACGTGTCTTCCAAGCGCATCGTCGTCACCGGCATCGGCGCCACCACGCCGATCGGCGGCACCGCCCGAGAGTCCTGGGCCGCCCTGCTCCGCAAGGAGTCGGGCGCGCACAGCCTCAGCCAGGACTGGGTCGCCCAGTACGAGCTCCCGGTCACCTTCGCCGCCGAGGCGAAGGTGCGGCCGGAGGAGGTGCTCGCCCGGGTCGAGGTCAAGCGCAACGACCCGATGAGCCAGTACGCGCTCATCGCGGTGCGCGAGGCGTGGGCGGATGCCGGTGCGCCGGAGGTCGAGCCGGAACGGCTCGGCGTCGACTGGGCGACCGGCATCGGCGGACTGTGGACACTGCTCGACGCGTGGGACACGCTCCGGGAGAAGGGGCCGCGACGCGTGCTCCCGACGACGGTGCCGATGCTCATGCCGAACTCGGCCGCGGGCACCGCGCTGTCGATGGAGCTGCAGGCGCGCGCCTTCGCCCGCACGGTCGTCTCGGCGTGCGCGTCCTCGACGGAGTCGATCATCAACGCGTACGAGCACCTCCAGGACGGCAAGGCCGACGTCGTCGTCGCGGGCGGCAGCGAGGCGGCGATCCACCCGATCACCCTCGCGTCGTTCGCGGCGATGCAGGCGCTGTCGAGGCGCAACGACGACCCGGCGACCGCGTCGCGGCCGTACGACGTCGAACGCGACGGCTTCGTCATGGGCGAGGGCGCAGGCGCGATCGTCCTCGAGACGTACGAGCACGCGGTCGCGCGCGGCGCGCGGATCTACGCGGAGCTCGCGGGCGGCGGCGTCACGTCGGACGCCTACCACATCACCGCCCCCGACCCCGAGGGCTGGGGCGCGGCGCGCGCGACGCGGTTCGCGCTCGAGGCCGCGGGCGCGAGCATCGGGGACGTCACGCACATCAACGCCCACGCGACCTCGACCCCCGTCGGCGACGTCGCGGAGGCGAGCGCGCTGCGCGTCGTCTTCGGCGACCGGCTCGACGGCATCCCGATCTCGGCGACGAAGGGCTCGACCGGGCACCTGCTCGGTGGGACCGGCGCGGCCGAGGCGATCTTCTCGATCCTCGCGATCCACGAGCGCACCGCGCCGCCGACGGCGAACCTCGCGCAGCAGGACCCGGAGATCGCGCTCGATGTCGTGACCGAGCCCCGGGCGCTCAGCGGCGACCAGCTCGTGCTGAGCAACTCCTTCGGCTTCGGCGGCCACAACGCCGTCGTCGCCTTCCGCTCCGTCTGACCGGGCGGCGCCGCGTCAGCCGGCGCGGTGGAGCCAGACGACGGGCGCGTCCTCGTGCGCGTGACGGAAGGGCTCGAGCTCCTCGTCCCATGCCTCGCCGAGCGCGAGGCGCAGCTCACGATGGATCTCGAATGCGTTGCCCGCGTTCGCGAGCGCGGCGCGGATGCGGTCCTCGGGCACGACGAGGTTGCCGGCGGAGTCGGTCTGCGCGAAGTGGATGCCGAGCTCCGGGGTGTGCATCCACCGGCCGCCGTCGCCGCCCGCGGACGCGTCCTCGGTGACCTCGAAGCGGAGGTGCTCCCAGCCGCGGAGGGCGGAGGCGATCGCTGCGCCGGCGCCGGGGTCGCCCTCCCAGACGAAGACGGCGCGCTGCGTGTGCTGGAGCACGGGCTGCGGGCGCCAGGCGAAGCTGACGCCGCGGCCGAGTGCCCCGCCGGCGGCCCACTCGATGTGGGAGCACAGCGCGCGCGGCGCGGAGTGCACGTAGAGGACGCCCCGGGCCAGGACGGCGTCGGGACGGGCGCTCGACATCGACACTGCGGTCTCCATTCGTTGTGGTTCGGCTTCCCCTCCGACCACGGGAGCGCGTGTGCGCGATGTCTTGAGTTGTGGTCCCAGTATGCACCCCGATCC
>CAKUJB010000064.1 GCA_934661165.1 uncultured Microbacteriaceae bacterium
GGCGAGCGTCATCGAGGGCGTGCCGGTCTAGCCGGTGCTCGCCCTCGGAGCGACCGCCGCAGCGACGCAGGGGCAGGTCGCACCGATCCGGGGCGCCAGCACGTGGAGCCCGTCCGCGCGCTGAGCCAGGCCTTCCGCGATCGGCTCGGCCGCGCGATGCTCGATGACGATGCCGCGCACGCCTCATGCTGATATGTCGCGTCCGATGCCTCGTCGTGTTGCGGCGGTCCTCGTCGTGGTCCTCGCGCTCGGGTGCGGCGCGCGGCCGCCTCCGATGGCGCCGCCCCCGCTCGACGGCGACGAGGACGGGCCTCGCCCGAGCATCGCCGGGATCGTGCTCCCGCCCCTGCCGCTCGACGTCGAGATCGACGACACGGCGATCGAGGAGGGCTGGCGCCGCGCGGAGCTCGCGCTCTCGATGCCGACGCCGCGACCGCCGCGCGGCGAGCTCTGGGAGGTCGAGGCGTGGGCCGACGACGAGCTCACCGGCTGGATGCATCGCCGGGCCGAGGCGGTCGGCGCGGCGCAGCGAGCGCTCGAGGGCGCGCGCATGGGCCGCTCGGAGCTCAGCGTGGTGGCCTCGGCGATCCTCGGGCTCGCCTACTCGCGCTTCGCGCTCGATCTGCGCGGCATCCCGGTCCCCGAGGTCTTCGCCTCGGACGCGGAGCGCTCGCGCGCGTTCCAAGCGGCGCTGCACGGCGCGACCGGCCCGCTCTGGCAGCGCGCCCTCGACGCCTTCGGCAGCTGCGCGAGCGCCGCCGCCGCCGCGCCGGCGCACAGCCTGGCCTCGTGGCGCGAGTTCTGCGACGGCGAGGGCCGGAGCGCCGCCGCGATGCTCCCGGACGCGGAGCGCCAGGACGAAGACGAGCGCCGAGACGAGGACTGAGTTGGTTGGCGCGCGCTTCGCGAGCGCGCGAGCCGAGCTACGCGGCACCGACCCGCTGGCGCTGCCCATCCCCGGTGTCCAGTCAGCCGGAACCGCTCCGCTCGGCGTTCTCTCTATCTATCTGAGCTTCCCCGCTCGCTCGGGTCGCACCGCCACGCTCCTCCCTGTCGCAGTCCGCGCGCCGCCCTCCCCGACCGCAGCACGCGTCCGCGGCGCGTAACGAACCTGCGCGCGCGCGCCTCGGGGAGGAGGCACGCCCGTTCGTGATCCACGCCGGGATCGCCGCGTGCACCCAGGAGCGCGATGGACTGCGACACGGTCGTGATCGGCAGCGGGATCGGCGGCCTCTCGGCGGCGCTCGCGCTCGCGAGAGCCGGGCAGCGCGTGATCGTCCTCGAGCAGCACTACCTGCCGGGAGGATGGACGCACAGCTTCACCCTCGAGGGACACACGTTCAGCCCAGGCGTGCACTACCTCGGCGAGCTCGAGGAGGGCGCCAACCTCCGGCGCTTCTTCGAGGGGCTCGGCGTCGGTCGCCACCTCGCGTTCCAGGAGCTCTCGCCGGACGGCTACGATCACCTCCTCGTCGCCGGCGAGCGCTACGACGTGCCCAAGGGCCCCGAGCGCCACACCGAGCGCATGAAGCGGCGCTTCCCGCGGATCGCCGGCGGCATCGAGCGCTACTTCGCCACCTGCCGCGCGATCGCGAAGGAGCTCGACGGGGCGGGCGATCTGCTCTCGTTGCCGGCGCTGGTCTCGGCGCCCTTCCGCTTGCCGACGCTGACACGCTGGGGCTTCGCGAAGCTCGACGCGCTCCTCGACGCGTGCGGCATCGACGATCCGCTGGCGCGCGCGTTCCTCTGTGGGCAGTGCGGCAACCACGGCCTGGCGCCCGAGCACGTCTCGCTTCCTGCGCACGCCGTGATGATCCAGCACTACATGCACGGCGCGTACTACCCGGTCGGCGGCGCCAAGCGCATCCCGGCGGCCTTCCTAAAGGAGCTGCGCGCCCACGGCGGCTCGATCGAGCTGCGCACCCGCGTGCGCGAGATCCTCGTCGAGCGCGGCCGCGCGATCGGCGTGCGGCTCGAGAGCGGCGACACGATCCGATCGAAGAACGTCGTCTCGAACGCCGACGCCGCGCTCACCTACGAGACCTTGCTCCCCTCGAGCGCGCGCTTGCAGCGCCAGCGCGCGCGGCGCATGCGCCCTTCGACCAGCTCGATCAGCCTCTTCGCCGCGACCGACATGGATCTCTCCGCCTACGACTCGGGCAACTACTGGTGGTATCGCCACGCCGACGTCGCCGGCGTCTACCGGCGCATGGAGCAGCAGCTCCCCGGCCGCGAGCTCGAGGGGCTCTTCGTCTCGATCAGCTCGCTCAAAGATCCGCGGCCGCACCGCGAGCACACGCTCGAGATGTTCACGTTCGTCCCGCACCACGCGTTCTCGAAGTGGGCGGGCAGCACGACCGGGATGCGCGAGGCGGGCTACGAGAGCCTCAAGCGCGGCCTGATGGGCACGATGCTGCGCGCGGCCGATCAGGTGATCCCCGGGCTCTCGCGGCGCCTCACCTTCGCGGAGCTCGGCACGCCCCTCACCAACGACTTCTACTGCGCCAGCTGGCGAGGCGCCTGCTACGGCATCGCGAAGACGCCCTGGCAGGTCGGCCCCTTCGCGTTCCAGACCCGCGCGCCGGTGAAGAACCTCTACCTCGCCGGCGCGAGCACGGTGAGCCACGGCGTGGCCGGCGCGGGCATCTCGGGCCTCTTCGCCGCGCAGGCCGCCCTCGGCCTGCCGGACGCGAGCGAGCTCCTCGCCCTGGCCGACGGCTCGCTGCGCATCATCCCCGCGCCCGCCGAGACGCGGGCGCTCGCGGCCACCGGCACCTGAGGAGGCCATCGAGAGGACCCGCCCTCGTGTGGTAACCTGACGCCATCGAGCTCGGGGCGCCGCCGTGGATTGGACGTTACGAGGAGATCCTGCCGATCTCGGTGGAGGGCGGGTTTCGTCTGACCGCCGTGCGCGAGGTCGCGACCGGCAAGGAGTGCGTCGCCGTGTGGAGGGCGCCCGCCGCCGACCCGAGCGCGGCGCGCGTCGCGATCGAGCTCGCGCACCGCGCCCACAGCCGGATCGATCATCCCGTGATCGCGCCGGCCTGTCACCTCGACCCGAGCCGTGACTATGCGATCTTCGACTGCGCCGCGCGGGTGGATCTCGCCGGCCTCCTCGCGATCGCGCGCGGACCGGAGCCGCGCATCCGGCACAGCGAGGCCGACGGCTTCATCGTCGCGCTGCGCGACGCGCTCTTCGCCGCGGCCGAGCAAGAGGATCCGCGCGACGGAGGCCCGTGCTGCATCGGGACGGTCGGCTACGGCAACGTGCTCTTCGCACCAGACGGCCGCTTCTGGCTGCTCGGCCTCGGCCACAACCTCCCGCTCGCCGACGAGCACGGCCGCATCGGAGGTCGATCGACCGCGTTCCACGCGCCGGAGGTCGCGGTCGGTGCGCGCCCCACCAAGTCGTCCGACTTCGTGGCGCTCCTCCTCTTCGCGCGCTCGCTGCTGCCCTTCATGGTGCTCGAGCGCTCCCTCGTGCGCATCATCGCGGGCAACTCAATCGCCGAGGACCTCGAGCTCTTGGGGAAGCTCGTCTGGTTCGAGCGGCGCGTGGTCACGGCCGTCCCCCCCGACCGCGCCTCGATCGAGGAGGCCATCGCGACCTCGAACCGCATCCGCCAGCTGCTCCGCGTCGAGCCCGACGTGAGCTCGTTCCACGCGGCCGTCGCCGCGATCCTCGGTGACGATCCCCGGCTCTCCACGGTCTCCGGCACGCGCATCCGCGTCGCGGACGACGGCTCGTTCGTCGAATCGAACGGAGCCCGCGCGCTCATCCCCGGCCGCGGCCCGCTGCGGCGGCTCGTCCGCGAGCTGGCCCGCGCTCGGATCGAGCGGCCCGGCTCGGGCATGACGGTCGCCGAGCTCTTCGAGGCCGGCTGGCCCGGCGAGCGCGCCGCGCAGCGCTCCGCCCGCAACCGCGTCCACGTCGCGGTGAGCACGCTCCGCAAGCTGGCCTTCGCGAGCGAGCTCGAGTCTCACGCGGGTGCCTATCGGATCAGCCCCTCGGTCACCGTCGAGCTCGCCCCGCCTGACGCCGACTCTAGATTAAGCGCCTCTTAAGACGCGACTCCGCGCACTCCCGAGCACACTCCATCCCAAGGCCCGACGCGGGTGCGGTGGATTGGAGCGACGATGGGGAGCAAGACGAGGCAGTGGGTCTTGGCCGCGATTCTCGGCGGCTTGGTCGGGTGCGACAGCCCGATGACGGGTATCGACGCCGGCCCGACGCAGGGTGAAGACGCTTCGATGGATGGCGCGAGCGCGGCGGTCGACTCGGCCGTGTGCCCCGACGATTGCGACGACAGCCTCTTCTGCAATGGCGTCGAGACCTGTGAGGGCGGTGCGTGCACCGAAGGAGAGCCGCCTTGCGTTGCCGCCGAGTGCGATGAAGACGCCGACACCTGCGCGTGCAGCGAGCCCGATCAGGACGGCGATGGACGACGCTCGATCGCGTGCGGCGGAGACGACTGCGACGACACCGACCCGAACCGCTTCCCCGGCAACACCGAGGTCTGCGACGTCGGCGGCCACGACGAGGACTGCGACCCGGCGACCTACGGCTTTCGCGATCTCGACTCGGACGGCGCGCCCGATGCGGCCTGCTGCAACACCGCGGAGGACGGGACGAGCCGCTGCGGCACCGACTGCAACGACGCCGCGTCGACGACGCATCCGTCCGCGCCCGAGGTGTGCGACGGCGCCGACAACAACTGCGACACGCGAGTCGACGAGGGCGTCACGGAGACCTTCTGGCCCGACGCCGACGGGGACGGCTTCGGCTCGCCCGCCGGCCCCCCGATGACCGCGTGCTTCTCGCCGGCCGACCACGCGGACAACGACGACGACTGCGACGACACGCGCGCGGAGGTCAACCCAGGCAACCCGGAGATCTGTGATACCGCGGGCCTCGACGAGAACTGCGACGGAGAGGCGAACCCTCCCTCGCTGTGCATGTGCGTCGGCAGCGGCTCCCGCCCCTGCACGCTACCGGGCGCCTGCGCGAGCGGCACCGAGACCTGCAGCGGCGGCCTGTGGGGGAGCTGCTCGACCGCGCCCATCGCCGAGAGCTGCAACGGACTCGATGACGACTGCGACGGCACGATCGACGACGGAGTCGATATCGTCTGCTATCCCGACGCTGACAACGACGGTTACGCCGTGGCCGTCCCCGACCCGGATGCGGTGGCGGTGCGCCGCTGCCCCGACGCGAGCCGCCCCGCGGTCGGGGGCTGTCCCGCGAACACCACGAACCGCCGGCCGTTCGGTGTCGACGTCGACTGCAACGACGGGCCTGGCGGCTCGACAATCCATCCCGGAGCACCCGAGGTCTGCAACGGCCAGAACGACGACTGCGACGCCGCGACGGACGAGGGCGTCTCGGTGATCTGCTACGCCGATGCCGACGGAGACACCTACGCTGGCGTGGGAGCCGCAGGGGTGCCGACGTGTCCGGTCTCGGGTCGCGACGCGGTGGGCGGCTGCCCGACGCTCATGACCAACCGCGACCCCGCACTCGAGAGCGACTGCGACGAGTCGCGCTCGTTCGTGAGCCCCGCGGGGATCGAGACGTGCAATGGGCTCGATGACGACTGCGCGGGGGGAGTCGACGACGGGGTCCTCACGCGCTTCTACGAGGACGCCGACGGAGACGGTGTCGGCTCCGCATCCGCCGGCGCCGCCACCGTGGAGGCGTGCTTCGCGCCGGCCGGGTTCGTGGCGAGCGCCACCGACTGTGACGACGCGAACGCGGCGATCCGACCGGGGCTGCCCGAGCTCTGCGATGCCGCGATGCTCGACGAGAATTGCGACGGGGTGATCAACCCGCCGAGCGAGTGCATGTGCACCGGCACCGAGAGCCGGCCATGCGGCCTCCCGGGGGCGTGCGCCGCCGGGCTGCAGACGTGCGCGTCGGGGGCCTGGGGCGCCTGTTCGATCGGGCCCGTGTCCGAGACCTGCAACGAGGTGGACGACGACTGCGACGGACTTGCCGACGAGATGCTCACCGTCACCTGCTATCCCGATCAAGACAACGACGGCTACGCCGCGGAGGACGTCGACTCGGCCGAGGAGTGCCCCGACTCCGGGCGGCCCGCGGTCGGAGGCTGCCCCACCGGCTACACCGATCGCGCACCGCTCGGCGCTGATCTCGACTGCAATGACTCGCTCGCGAGCGTGCGACCGAGCGCCGCCGAGACCTGCGATGGATCGATCGACGAGGACTGCGACGGACTGGTCGACGAGGGAGTGTCAGTGAGGTGCTTCCCCGATCTCGACGGGGACACGTTTGCGCCGACCGGGAGTCTGTCCGCCTCCTACTGCCCGGTCAGCGGCCGCGAGTCGGTCGGCGGCTGCCCGGTCAACACCACCAATCGTGACCCGGCGGGTGGCTCCGACTGCGACGACGGATCCTCGGCGACGAACCCCACCGCGACGGAGATCTGCGACGGCACGAGGGACGACGACTGCGACGGGATGGTCGACGACGGCTGCTCGTGCGTGAACGGGGCGAGCCGCGCCTGCGCGGACACGTACGGCCGGTGCTTGGGCGGCACCCAGCTCTGCACCGCGGGAGCGTGGGGCTCGTGCAACGTCCTGCCGCTCGCCGAGGTCTGCAACGCGCAGGACGATGACTGTGACGGATCGGTCGACGAGGGCACGACCATCGCCTGCTACGCCGACGAAGACGACGACACCTATCCGCTCGGGTCTGCGGTGGAGCTGCGAGTGTGTCCGGTCTCAGGCCGCGACGCGGTGGGAGGGTGCTCATTCCAGCTGACGAACGTCGCGCCCGCCCCTGGAATCAGCGACTGCGCGGATACCAACCCTGCCGCGAACCCCGGCGCGACCGAGGTGTGCGACGGCGCCTCCCCACCGGTCGACGAGGACTGCGACGGGACGGCGAACCCGACGTCGCTGTGCGCCTGCGCCAACGGGACCGTGCGAAGCTGCCCCGACGAGGGAGTGTGCTCGACCGGCACGCAGACGTGCGCGGCCGGACAGTGGGGCGCCTGCACGATTCAGCCGACCACCGAGTCGTGCAACATGCTCGACGACGACTGCAACGGGTCTGTTGACGACGGGGTGTCCGTCACCTGCTACCCGGACAACGACGGAGACACCTATCCGCCGACTGGCTCCACCTCCTCGACGCACTGCCCGGTCATGGGCCGACCCGGCGGTTGTCCGATCGGATACACGAATCGGTCCCCGGGCACCGGAGGCGATTGCAACGACACGCTGCCGGGCGGAGACACAATCAACCCCGCGGCCATTGAGCTCTGCAATGGAGACGGCGTCGACGAGAACTGCGACTCGGTCATCAACGAAGGCTGCATCTGCACGAACGGCGCGGTGCGCCCCTGCCCGCAGCCCGGCGTCTGCGCGATGGGCACCCAGGCGTGCAGCGGCGGCGCGTGGGGCACCTGCTCGGTGGTGCCCACCGCGGAGTCGTGCAACGGGGCGGACGACGACTGCGACATGACGGTCGACGAGGGGGTCACCACGACGTGCTGGGCCGATCCCGACAACGACACGTACGCCGTCGCCATGGCCTCGTCGACGACCGGCTGCGCCGCGTGCGGCGCAGGCGCGACGAACAGGCCTCCGTCCGGCGCGGCCATCGACTGCCGCGAGTCCGACGCATCGTCGTTCCCGGGGGCTCCCGAGCTCTGCGACCGCATCGACAACGACTGCTCGAGCGGCGGCGGGTCGGCGGTGAGCGAGGACGCCGACAACGACGGTCATGCACCGGTCGGAACCATGGTCTGCGCGGGCGGCCCCTTCCCGCGGGACGACTGCAACGACTCGAACGCCTCGGTAGTTCAGATCACGTACTACCAAGACAGCGATGGCGATTCCTACGGCGGAGCTGCCACGACACTCGCCTGCATGCCGCCGGCTGGATATGTCGCCATGTCTGGCGACTGCAACGACGGAAGCGCAACATACTATCCTGGTGCGCCGGAGTACTGCGACTCCGCCGATCAAGACTGCAACGGCGCACCTCGCAACGGCTGTCCGTCTCAGTTCCTCTCGACCGGCACCCCGGCATACTCCGGCTACTACGGCGGAACGGGGACGGCGTTCACCGACGCGGGGGGCGTCTTCATAGGCCTCGACGTCTCGTGGAACGTTGCCGAGGGTGTCATCGGGGTGAGGCGGGTGGCGAGGTCGGCGGGGCTGGGTGTCGCGGGGGCGCGGTGTCGGGTGCGGGCGGTGTGGGGTGGCAGTTCGGCCGGGGTGGCAGGCGGGTG
>CAKUJB010000065.1 GCA_934661165.1 uncultured Microbacteriaceae bacterium
GGCCCATCGTGCCGCGCGAGGACGGGGACGCCTGACCGGGTCGGGACGCCTGACCGGGCCGGGGAGGACCGCGCGCGGCTGACCCGACGGGGGCGCTCAGGAGCCGAGGATGTCCTTCACCATCGGGATGACCTCGGTGCCGAAGAGCTCGATCGATTCCATCGCGTACTCGTGCGGCACCGGTGCGGAGTACTTGAGGTCGAAGCGCTGGATGTCCAGGGAGCGGATCGTCGTCGCGATCTTGCGCGCGACGGTCTCCGGGCTGCCGAGGTGGAGCGCCCCGTCCGCGATCTCGCGGCGCACCTCCTCGGGCCGCGGCGGCGGCCAGCCGCGCTCGGCGCCGATGACGGCGCGCTGCGACATGAAGTGCGGGACGTACCGCTCGAAGGCCTCCTCGTCGGTGCGCGCGACGAACCCCGGCGAGTGGACCGCGACGGGCAGGTCGGGCAGCTCGAGCTCCTCGAGCGCGTTGTGGAACAGCTCGACGAAGGGCCGGAACCGGGCGGGCTGCCCGCCGATGATCGCGAGCGTCAGCGGGAGGTGGTGCCGGGCGGCACGGACGACCGACTCGGGCGAGCCGCCGACGCCGACCCACGTCGTGAGGCGGCCGCCCTCCGTCTTGGGGTAGACCTCCTGCTCGGTGAGCGCGGGACGCATCGAGCCCGACCACGTGACGGGCCCCTCGCTGAGGAGCGCCCGGAAGAGGTCGAGCTTCTGCTCGAAGAGCTCCTGGTAGTCGGCGAGCGAGTAGCCGAAGAGTGGGAACGACTCGGTGAACGAGCCGCGCCCGAGGATGACCTCGGCGCGGCCATTCGACATCGCGTCGAGCGTCGCGAAGCGCTGCCACACCCGCACGGGGTCGTCGGAGCTCAGCACCGTCACGGCGGAGCCGAGCGTGATCCGCTCGGTCGTCGTCGCGAGTCCGGCGAGGACGGTCTCGGGGGAGGAGACCGCGAACTCGTGCCGGTGGTGCTCACCGAGGCCGAATGCGTCGATGCCGACCCGGTCGGCGAGCTGCCCCTCCGCGATGACGTCGCGGATGACCTGAGCCTGGTGCACGGGGCGTCCCTCGAGGTCGACGGTCACATCGCCGAAGGTGTCGACGCCGAACCGGATGTCGTCTGCGCTGGTCATGCCGAGGTCCAACGGCGGGCGCGGCACCACTATTCCTGACCGGGAATACTGCGGCACCGCGCGGCGCTGGAGACACCATGCGGCTCTCCGTCCTCGACCTCGTCCCCGTGCGCACCGGGCAGTCGAGCCCGCAGGCGGTCGCCGCGTCGCTCGCGCTCGTGCGACTCGCGGAGGAGCTGGGCTTCCATCGCTACTGGTTCGCCGAGCACCACAACATGCCCGCGGTCGCCTCGACGACGCCGCCCGTGCTCGCCGCCGCCGCCGCCGCGATCACCGAGCGCATCCGCCTCGGCTCCGGCGGCGTCATGCTGCCAAACCACCCGCCGCTCATCGTCGCCGAGCAGTTCGCGGCGCTCGAGGCCATCGCCCCGGGCCGCATCGACCTCGGGCTCGGTCGTGCGCCGGGCAGTGACCCCATCATCACCGCGCTGCTGCGGCAGAGCGGCATGGCGGGCGACGTCGAGCGCTTCCCCGACCAGATCACCGACATCCTCTCGCTCGTCCGGCCGGGCGGCGCGACGCTGCGCCTGACCGCCGGCCGCGACTACCCGATCGCGGCGACGCCCGCCGCGGTGTCGGCGCCCGACGTCTGGCTGCTCGGCTCGAGCGACTACTCCGCCAGGCTCGCCGCGCAGCTCGGCCTGCCCTACGTCTTCGCGAACCATTTCTCCGGCGCCGGTCTCGAGCGGGCGCTCGAGCTGTATCGCGTGCACTACACGCCGAGCGAGGCCCACCCCGAGCCGGTGACGTTCCTGACGGTGAACGCCTCCGTCGACGAGGACGCCGACCGGGCCCGCGAGCTCGCGCTGCCGCAGGCGCGCTCCTTCGCCCGCATCCGTTCGAACCGCCCGCACACCGCGGCGGAGACGATCGAGGAGGTGCGGGCCGCGGGCGCCGACGCCGTGCTCGACCCGCGCACCGAGGAGGTCCTCGCGCGCTGGGTCGTCGGCGACGCCGCGTCGGCCGCCGCGCAGCTCGCCGAGCTCGCGACGCGGCACGGCATCGACGAGATCATGGTCTCGCCCGCGGGCGGCGCGAGCGCCGCAGACCCGCTCGATCGCGTGCCGTCACGGGAGACGACGCTGCGGCTGCTCGCGGAGCACCTGCTCACCGGTCCCTGAGGGCCCTTCCCCCGAGCGACCGGTCCCGCGCATTCCTCCCGACCGCGCCGGGCGTGCTCAGTCCTCCGCGGCCGCGAGCTGCCCGCACGCGCCGTCGATCTCCTTGCCGCGGGTGTCGCGGAGGGTCGCGGCGATGCCCGCGGCCTGGAGCCGGCTGAGGAATTCGCGGGTCGTCGGGCCCGTCGAGGCGGTCCACACCGAGCCGGGCGTCGGGTTGAGCGGGATCGGGTTGACGTGCGCCCAGCCGCGGCCGCGGGCGTTGAGCTTCTCGGCGAGGAGGTCGGCGCGCCAGGCGTGATCATTCATGTCCCGGATGAGCGCGTACTCGATCGAGACCCGGCGACCGGTCGTCTCGAAGTAGTGACGGGCGGCGTCGAGCGCCTCGTCGACCTTCCAGCGGTCGTTGATGGGGATGAGCTCGTCACGGAGCTCGTCGTCCGGGGCGTGCAGCGAGAGCGCGAAGGTGAGCGGGAGCCCCTCGTCGGCGAGCCGCCGGATCGCGGGGGCGAGGCCGACCGAGGAGACGGTGATGCCGCGCGCCGACATGCCGAGCCCGTCGGGCCTCGGCGCGAGCATGACCCGGATCGCGTGCATCATCCGGTTGTAGTTCGCGAGCGGCTCCCCCATGCCCATGAAGACGATGTTGTTGACACGGTGATGCGCCGCGACGCCGTCGTCCTCGATCGGGTCGGACTCCGGCTCGACGTCGAATGCGCTCGGCGGCAGCGAGGTGCCCGGCACGAGCGCGGTGCTCACCGCGGCGGCGTTGAGCCCGCCCTCGCGGATGTAGCGGTTGGCCGCGACGACCTGCGCCACGATCTCCGCGGCGGACAGGTTGCGGGTGAGCCCGGCCTGCCCGGTCGCGCAGAACGGGCAGTTCATCCCGCAGCCGGCCTGGCTCGAGATGCACAGCGTGATCCGGCCCGGATAGCGCATGAGCACCGATTCGATGAGCGCGCCGTCGTGGAGGCGCCAGAGGAGCTTCACGGTCGCGCCGTCGTCGGTGCGCAGCTGCCGGACGGGGGTGAGCAGCGGCGGCAGGAGCTGCGCGACGAGCTCCTCTCGTCCCGCCTTCGGCAGGTCGGTCATCATCGCGGGGTCGTCGGTGCCGTGCACGAACCAGTGCGTCGCGAGCTGCCTCGCGCGATAGCCGGGCAGGCCGAGTTCGGCGACCCGCGCCATTCGTGCCTCTGGTGCGAGGTCGGCGAGGTGCTGCGGCGGCATCTTCGCGCGGGTCGGCGCCGCGAACTGCAGGAGCGGCTTGCCGTCGGGCGCCTTCGCCTGCTGCCACCCCTCCGTCTGCGGACGCACCTGCCGCGCCAGCGGTCCGTCGATCCGGGGACGGACGGGCGGCCGGCTGGTCATGCCCCGATTCTCCCAGCAGATGCCTGACAATCGTGACGTGACCACGATCTCGATCGCCGCGGACGACCCCCGGCGGCCCGACGTGCGCGCGCTGCTCGACGAGCATCTCCGCGACATGCGGGGCTGGTCCTCACCGGAGTCGGTGCACGCCCTCGACCTCGAGGGGCTCGTCGCGCCGGGGATGCGGGTGTGGACGGCGCGTGCGGACCCGGGCGGCGAGGTCCTCGGCATGGTCGCCCTCAAGGCGCTGCCAGGGGACGAGGGCGAGATCAAGTCGATGCGGACGACGAATGCGGCGCGCGGCCGCGGCGTCGGTCGCCTGCTCCTCGAGCGGGTCGTCGACGAGGCGGTGGCGTCGGGGTGGGCGGCCCTCCTGCTCGAGACCGGCACGCAGGACGAGTTCGCTCCGGCGCGGCGGCTGTACGCGTCGCGGGGCTTCGTCGAGATCGGACCGTTCGGCGACTACGCGCTCGACCCGGAGAGCGTCTTCATGCGCTTGTCGCTGACCCCGCGTAGTCTCACGACATGAGCGACATCTACGACCCCAGGGGCGACCGCCGATTCGGCAAGGTCTACAAGGAGCACACGCCGGACATCCTCGCGAGCTTCGCGCAGTTCGATGAGGCGGTATTCGCCGAGCAGGGCCGCGCGATCCCGCTGAAGTACCGGGAGCTCGCGGCGATCGCCGTGGCGCTGACGACGCAGTGCGTGTACTGCCTGAACCATCACACGAAGGCGGCGCAGAAGGCCGGCGCGACGGAGGCGGAGATCGCGGAGATCGCGTGGGTCGCGACGGCGCTGCGGGCCGGGGCCGCGTACACGCACGGCCACCTCGCGTTCAAGCTCGGCGGGCTCGGCGGCATCGATGAGCCCACTGGCGGCCACGCGCACTGAGCGACCCCCGGAATCGACGAAGGCCCCGGGTGATCACTCCCGGGGCCTTCAATGTCCGTTACGGTTCGACTTCGTTGTCGAGCGTTTGCAACCGCTTGGCAAGTCCGTTCGAAATGACGCTCCTGCTGCGCTCGGCGCCCAGCGGATCCGATTGAGGCCGAGGCCTCGTCCCTCACCGCCGCGGGCCTGGAATACGTCGGTCCGGTCGACCCGAAGGTCAGCCGGGCCGACGATCCACGCCGGGCGACTACGTGTCCGACTGCCGCCCTCGTCCCGCTTCCGCTCCCCCATACAGGAGAACTTCCGCCGGATCCGGACCGGTGCTCTCGCACCGGGCTGCCGGTGATCCGTCACCCCGGTCGGCGATGCGATCCGCGTCGGGTCTGAAACCGCCCCGGGCTCGCACCCGAGGACTCGCAGTCCGTCTGCGGCCCGCCGACTCGTCGCCACCAGATGCACGCACCTGGTCTCGACTCCTCCGCGAGGACTCGCATCCCCACCGTCGGGAGCCGCCGTCCGCCTCCGGGTCTCCCCTTCCGCTTCCGGCGTTCGCCGTTTCGGTGAAGACGAATCTACCGACTGTCAAGCACGACACAACCCGTCAAGTTTCGCTAGATAGTTGAGACTTTTCCCCGCGTCTCAGAGCTGCTGGAGCAGGTCGGCGATGGGTCCTCGATACCAGACGGCGAGGACGAAGATCGCGACGTTGAGCACCGCGAGGCACCAGAAGGCGGCCTGGAACTCGCGCTTGCGGTTCTTGTGGCGGAGGACCTGCTGCGCGACGACGCCGCCCGGCCAGCCGCCGAGCAGGCCCGCCACCAGGAGCGTCGTCTCCCGGACCCGCCACGTGCCCTCGAGCGCCGCGCGCTTGTCCGCGAGGTAGAGCAGGAAGGTCGCGACGCTCATCGCCGGATAGATGACGATCCCCCAGAGCGGCACCTCCCAACGGGCGATGACGAGCGCGACGAGCAGGAGGAAGAGCGGGAGGACGACGAGCGGCAGGATCGCGACCCGGCCCCGTCGATCGAGCCGCGCGCTCACCTCGCGCGACTCGCGCGCCGACCGCCGGACGCTGACCTCGACCGCCTGTCGGCGGCCGTCCGCGCCCCGACCGACCGCAAACTCGACCACGTCGCCCTCGCTCGGTCGCGTCGCAGCCGCGGGGTAGGCGCTCACGTGGACGAAGACCCGCTGCCCGCCGTCGGCGTCCTCGATGAAGCCGTAGCCGCGCGCGTCGTTCCACTGGATCAGTGCACCGGTCCGGCGGGTCGGGTCGCCCATGCCCGCATGCTAACGGGTGCGGGTGACGTCGGGCCCTGCCACTACCGCCTCACGGACCCTGCCGCTGCCGCTGCCGCTGCCGCCTCGCGGATCCCGCGTCGGCCGGACCCGGGAGCACCCTCGATCAGGGCCAGTCCGCGAGCCCCGCCGCCGCGTACGCGGTCTCGACGGCCTCCGCGATCGCCGCGTCGATGCCGCGTGGGGTCAGCGCGTCGCCGATCCGGACGACGCGGGTCGCGCCGAACGCGACCGCGTCGGGGTCGGCGAGCCCGGGCAGGGCGACCGCCGCCCGCGGCTCGAGCGCGACGATCGCGTCGAGACCGGCGAGCCGCCCCACCTCGCCCGTCAGGACATCCCGGATCTCGAGCGCGTCGTCGCCCGATCCGGTCACCTCGTGCGCCGCGCGACGGCGGAAGCCGGGATGCGCCGCGAGCTGCTCGAGCAGGATCGGCCGCACGTAGCCGGCGCCGACGTGCGGGAAGGCGGTCTCGGCCGCCGTCACGTACTCGAGCTCGTCGACGTGCGCCAGCAGGCTGAGGACGACGCCCGAGGCGTACGCGGTGCCGTCCGTGTCGGCGACCGCGATGCGCCGGCCGAGCGCGGCGGGATCGGCAAGAGCGGTGAATGCATCGACCGCGCGCCCGTCGGTGAAGCCGCCGGGGATGGCGCCGCCGAGTGCGAGCGAGGTGCCGCGCGGGGCCCTGGCGCCCGTGGCGAGGACGATGCCGTCAGCGGCTTCGGCCGCGAGCGCCCGCGCATCGGCCGTCGTGCCGAGACGCACCTCGACCCCCGCCGACCGGAGGTCGCGCTCGAGGTCGGCGATGAGCAGCCCGACGCTCTCGCGGCCGGGGACCCGGCGCGCGAGCCGGAGCTGGCCGCCGAGCCGGGCCGCGGATTCATAGAGCGTCACGGCGTGCCCGTCGGCGGCGAGCTCGACCGCGGCACGCATGCCGGCGGGGCCGCCGCCGACGACGAGCCAGCGCTGCGGGGCGCTCGCCGCGGCGCGCGGGCCGCGCAGGAGCTCCCGTCCCGCCGACGGGTTGACGGTGCACGACATGGGCGCGCCGGTGGCGGTGCGACCGAGACAGCCCTGGTTGAGTCGGATGCAGTGACGGATCTCGTCGGTGCGGCCCTCGCGGAGCTTCACCGCGAGGTCGGGGTCGGCGATCTGGCCGCGGGTGAGCGCGACCATGTCGGCGATGCCCGAGGCCACGACCTCCGCGGCCTCCTCGACGGCGAGCGCCGCGCCCACGGCGAAGACGGGGACGTCGGGGTTCGCCGCCTTGACCGCGGCCGCGTCGTCGCGCAGCCACGCGACGGGCATCGGTGACGACGGGAAGACCCAGTGGACGTCGTGGTAGCCGCCCGCGGCGAGGTCGAGGAAGTCGATGCGGTGCTCGGCGCGCAGCCGCGCGATCGTGCCGCGCATCGCCGCGGCGTCGAGGCCCGCGGGGTTGTGCTCGTTCGCGACGATCCGGATGCCGACGGGGTAGTCGTCGCCGACCGCCGCGCGCACCGCGGCAAGGACCTCGCGCGGAAACCGCGTCCGTCCCTCGAGGTCGCCGCCGTACTCGTCGCGCCGCGCGTTGTACAGCGGCGACAGGAACTGGTGGAGCAGGTAGCCGTGCGCCATGTGCACCTCGACGCCGTCGAAGCCCGCCTCGCGCGCGTGCGCGGCGGAGATCGCCCAGCCCTCGGCGAAGGCGCGCAGCTCCTCACGACTCGCCTCCTTCGTGGCATGGCCGTGCGAGGGCGAGAGTATGCGCGACGGGGCATATATCGCGCGGGGACCGTCGGGGCCCTCCGGGTACGCCTGCGCCCCGTGGTGGTTGAGCTGCACGAAGACGCGGGCGCCCGCCTCCCGGATCGCATCCGTGAAGCGACGCCCCGCCTCGACGGACTCGGGACGGAAGGCGTCCTGGAAGAAGCGGATCGAGCTCGAAGGGTGCACGAAGTGGTTGCCCGCGACGACGAGCCCGCAGCCGCCTTGCGCCCGCCGCACGAAGTACGCGGTCTCGCGATCCGACTCGACGCGGTCGGAGAAGAGCTTCGAGTGCGCCGTCTGCATGACGCGGTTCGGGATCCGCACCCCGGCCACGTCGAGCGGCTGCGCGAGCGGGCTCGCGGTGAGGGTCATGGCCTTCAGCCTAGGTCGACGATGCTCGATCGTCCGTCGGCATCCGGG
>CAKUJB010000066.1 GCA_934661165.1 uncultured Microbacteriaceae bacterium
CGGCGCTCGGAGAGATCGCCCGGGCGATCGAGCTCACGGAGTCGCAGCTCAGCGCGGAGGGCCCCGACTTCGGCCTGCGCAGCGCCGAGGTGGCGGTCGGCGGTCAGCAGATCACCGTCCAGGGGCGTGCGGCGACCTACGACGACCTCTTCCTGCCGCTCTTCGGTGACCACCAGGGCAGGAATGCGGCGCTCGCGATCGCCGCGGTCGAGTCCTTCCTCGGTCGCGGCAGCCAGGCGCTCGTGCCCGAGCTGCTCGCGGAGGGCCTCGCCGGGGCGACGTCGCCCGGCCGCCTCCAGGTCATCGCCAGGGACCCGCTCGTCATCGTCGACGCCGCGCACAATCCGCATGGCGCCCATTCGCTCGCCGAGGCGCTGCCGAAGTACTTCGACCTCGACGAGGTGGCGCTCGTCACCGGCATCCTCGAGGACAAGGACGCCGACGGCGTCGTCCGGGAGCTCGCGGCGCTCGCCGATGCCGATCGCGCCCGCATCGGCGCCTGGTACCCGACTGCCTCGCACTCGGAGCGCGCCCTGCCCGCGGCGGAGATCGCCGAGTACGTGCACGCGGTGTGGGACCGCGAGGCCGAGCCTCTGCCGCTGTCGGAGGCGATCGCCGCGGCCCGGGCCTGGGCCGCCGAGGGCCTGCGCCGCGGGGTCGTCGTCACCGGCTCGATCACCCTCATCGGCGAGGTCATCGACGACGCCGCGGCCAACGGCTGGTGACGGGCGCCCCGATCCGGGCCGCTACGCTGGAGGCCATGGCCGTGCAGGAGACCCTCGTCCTCATCAAGCCCGACGGCGTCGCCCGGAGCCTCACGGGGGAGATCCTCCGCCGCATCGAGGCGAAGGGCTACCAGCTCGTCGACATCCGCCTCGTCGAGCCGGACCGCGTCCTCCTCGCCGAGCACTACGCGGAGCACGAGGGCAAGTCGTTCTACGAGCCGCTCCTCGACTTCATGGAGTCGGGCCCGATCGTCGCGATCCGCGTCGCGGGGGAGCGGGTCATCGAGGGCTTCCGCACGCTCGCCGGCCCGACCGAGCCGACGCTCGCCCCGCCCGGGACGATCCGCGGCGACCTCGGCCGCGACTGGGGCACGGTCGTCGTGCAGAACCTCGTGCACGGCTCCGACTCGCCGGAGTCCGCGGTGCGCGAGCTCGGCATCTGGTTCCCCGCCCGCTGAACCCGGCGGACAGCTGACCTCGGCCGCGATCGCGACCCCGCGCATTCCTCCCGGATCGTCGGGCGTCAGAGCATCGACAGGTAGTCGAGCCGCAGCTGCGCGATGACCGCGATGACGAGGTAGCTCAGGAGCGTCACGAGCGGCGCCCACGAGTAGAGGCCGGCGCCGAGGCGACGGCCCCACGCGCCGAAGCGGCCCTGCCGGAGGTTGTAGCCCGTGAGCGTCCAGAAGGACAGAATCGCCGCCGCCCACGTGAGCATGCACCACGGGCAGAGCGTGCCGATGACGAAGATCGACTGCGCCATGAGCCAGATGCAGAACGCGAGCGCGGCGGCGTGGCCGAGGTTGAAGAGGAGCCAGAACCACCGGCCGAAGCGCGCGCCGGCGAGCATCGCCATCGCGACGACGATCGGCGCGACCCAGCCGATGAGGCCCCAGAACGGATTCGGCACGCCGAAGAAGACCGCGCCCTGCCAGGACTCCAGATTCGCCCCGCACTGCACGATGACCGAGAAGTTGCAGCCCAGCTCCGCATTCGGGTCCTGCAGTACGAGGATCTTGTCCATCGCGAGCGCGAATGCGGCCCACATGCCGGCGATGCCGCTGACGAGGAGGACGCTGATGAGCAGCCACGGCTTCTTCGCAGTCTGTGCCATGTGCTCAGTCAATCACCCCGACCTGTGAGATACTGACCCCACAAGCTTTCCGGGCACGCCGGACAGACCGCGGCCCATGCCGCGGCTTCGGATAGCCAGTTCCGAACGAATGGCCCGCACCGCGGTGACAGCGCTGGATGCGGCCTCGCCCCCGGCGCGCCGGGCCCGAGGCCCAGGGCCGACCAGGATTTGCGACCGCGACCGCTGCGGCGGAAGCAGTGCACAGAACGCACCCGGTGCGAGAGTTCGGCCGGGCGAGGAGTCCCAGCAATGGTGGACGACACTACCGCCGCGATCGATGCGGCCCAGGACGAGACGAATACGCAGGCCCCGGAGGCCGTCGACGCCCCGACCGCGGTGAGCGCGACCTCGCTGCTCTTCATCGCCCCGCCCGCGCCGGCCCGGCCCCCCGTGCTCCCCGACGAGGACGAGGACGGCGAGGACGCCGCGGGCGGCTCGCGAAGCCGGACCCGCCGGCGCCGCGGCCGCGGCGAGGGCGACGGCGACGCCGCGCCCCAGCAGCAGGGGTCGAAGTCGCAGCCGCAGCAGCGCCGCCAGCGCTCCGCGCCCGAGCCGATCACCGAGCCGCAGCGCATCAAGGGCTCAACCCGGCTCGAGGCGAAGAAGCAGCGCCGCCGCGACGGCCGCGACTCGAGCCGCCGCCGCACCGTCGTCACGGAGAGCGAGTTCCTTGCCCGCCGCGAGGCCGTCGACCGCGCGATGATCGTGCGGGCGAAGCACGACCGCATCCAGGTGGCCGTCCTCGAGGACGACGTCCTCGTCGAGCACTACGTCGCGAAGTCGCAGGAGGCGTCCCTCATCGGGAACATCTACCTCGGCCGCGTGCAGAACGTGCTGCCGTCGATGGAGGCCGCGTTCGTCGACATCGGCCGCGGGCGCAACGCCGTCCTCTACTCGGGCGAGGTCGACTGGGAGGCCGCGCAGGCGAAGGCCCAGGAGGAGGGCAAGGGCACGCTCGCGAAGCGCATCGAGCTCGCGCTCAAGCCCGGCGACCGCGTCCTCGTCCAGGTGACGAAGGACCCCGTCGGCCACAAGGGCGCGCGCCTCACCTCGCAGATCTCGCTGCCGGGCCGCTATCTCGTCTACGTGCCGAACGGTTCGATGTCCGGCATCTCCCGCAAGCTCCCGGACACCGAGCGCAGCCGGCTCAAGCGCATCCTCAAGGACACGCTGCCCGACTCCGCGGGCGTCATCGTCCGCACCGCCGCGGAGGGCGCCACCGAGGAGCAGCTCGCGCTCGACGTGCAGCGCCTCACGAACCAGTGGGCGCGTATCCAGCAGCTCGTCGGCACCGCGAATGCGCCGTCGCTGCTCCACTCGGAGCCCGACCTGCTCGTGAAGATCATCCGCGACATCTTCAACGAGGACTTCCAGCGCCTCGTCATCGAGGGCGGCGAGGCCCTGCAGGTCATCGTCGAGTACCTCGAGGCCGTCGCCCCGGACCTCCTCGAGCGCGTCGTGCCGTACGAGGGCGTCGACTCGTTCAGCGAGTTCCGCGTCACCGAGCAGATCGACAAGGCGCTCGAGCGGAAGGTCTGGCTCCCCTCGGGCGGCTCGCTCGTCATCGACCGCACCGAGGCCATGACGGTCGTCGACGTCAACACCGGCAAGTTCGTCGGCCAGGGCGGCAACCTCGAGGAGACGGTCACGAAGAACAACCTCGAGGCCGCGGAGGAGATCGTCCGGCAGCTCAGGCTCCGCGACATCGGCGGGATCATCGTCGTCGACTTCATCGACATGGTGCTCGAGTCCAACCGCGACCTCGTGCTGCGGCGCCTCGTCGAGTGCCTCTCCCGCGACCGCACGAAGCACCAGGTCGCCGAGGTCACCTCGCTCGGCCTCGTGCAGATGACCCGGAAGAAGATCGGGCTCGGCCTCCTCGAGACGTTCTCCGAGCCGTGCGAGGTGTGCGCCGGCCGCGGCGTCATCGTCCACCACGAGCCGGTCGTCAAGCACAAGGCGGCCGACGGCGGCGCGCGCCGTGGTCGTGGCGGGCGAGGCGCGTCGACGGTGAAGAACGGGGTCGGCTCCGCCGGCACGCACGCGATCACCGAGGACGTGCGGAATGCGCTCGCGCTCGTCGCGAAGTCGACCGTCGGCGCCGTCTCGACGGACACCGGCACGATCTCGGTGGCCGAGGTCGACGCGTCGGCTGCGGACGGCGCCGCGGCGCCGACCGCCGAGACGGCCGCGAAGGACCCGCTCGACGCCGTCCTCGAGGCGCTGCCGGCGCCCCGGGAGCCCGGCCAGGGCCGCTCCCGCCGCCGTCGCGCCTCGACGAAGGGCGTCGTCAAGCCCGACGGGGACGCCGCGCCGGAGGCCTGAGCCGCCGCACCTGCGTCGTCAGCGGTCTTTCGCCCGCACCCGCAGACCGCTCGCGATGAGCCGCCGGGTGAGCTCGCGCCCCGAGACGAGGGTCGCGCCGAGCGCGATGAGCGCGTCGCGCCGCTCGTCGGGGTAGTCGTAGTGATCCCGGTCGAATCCGCGGGCCGGGATGCCAGCGCGCGCCGCGAACTCGTGCAGCTCGAGGAGATCCGTGTCGCTGACGACGTGGCCCCAGAGCCTGCCGTGATTCGGCCACATCGGCTCGTCGATGAGGATCACGGTGCGACCCTATCCCGCGGGTTCGCCGAGGCGATACCGTGAGCGGGTGAGCCTGTCGCGTGATGCCGTCGAGCCCTCGACCGCGGATGCCGGGGCCTCCGGCCCGCGGTATCAGGCCAGGATCGAGCTGGCGGGCACGCGGGCGGCGGTCATCGCATTCGTCCTCGCCGCGGTCCTCGGCGTCGTCCTCATGTGGGGCCAGCGGCACCCGCTCGCGGGGGACGCCTCGCTCGGCATCATCGAGGGCGACGCGTCCCTCGGCTTCATCGCGGGGTCGATGAGCGCCGTCGCGGCGGGTCTCGGCTACATCATCGCGTACGTCCGCGCGAGTCGGCTCGGCCACGCGGCCTGGCGGCAGCGGATCCCCGTGTGGCGGCGGGTCATCAGCCTCGGCGCGATGGCCGTCGGCATGGGCACGCTTTCGTACTACGCGGTGCTCGCCGTCGCGAACCTCTTCCAGCTCGGCTTCCGCGGGCTCGACGTCGACCCGATCGGCGGCGCGATCCTCGCGGGGGCGGCGGTCGCCGCACTCACCTACATCGCGGTCGTGACCGGCTCGCTCGTCACCGCGGAGGGCGTCGCGCTGCTCGCGACCCTCGTGCTGTTCTCCGGGACGATGGCGAGCATGCTCCGCACACCGGACGAGACGTGGTGGCAGCTGCACTTCTCGCAGCTCGGCAACATCAGCGAGGTCTCCGGGTACCGCTTCAACTTCGCCGTCATCATCACGGGGCTGCTCGTCACCGTGCTCGCGGAGTTCATCGGGCACGACATCGAGCGGGGGCTCGCGCGGCGCGGCGCGGTGGTCGGGCGGCGGGCGCGGGTGCTCACCTGGCTCTTCGGGGGGATGGGCCTGTGCCTCGTCGTCGTCGGCCTCGTGCCGGACGCCGTGAGCGCGCCCGTGCACATCACCGCGGCCGTCGGGATCCTGCTCTGCTTCGGTGCGTTCCTCATCGCCATGATCCGGCTGCCCGGGCTCTCGCGCGAGATCATCGTCATCTCGCTGCTCGTCGCCGCGGGGATCGTCGTCGCGGCGCTGCTGTGGGTCCCGATCGGCTACTACAACCTCGCCGGCACCGAGTTCGTCGCCGTCGGGCTCCTCTTCGCGTGGGTCATGGTGTCCGTCCGGGCGATCGGGCTGTACGGGCAGTCATCGGCCGAGGCGTGAGCTTGTGCAGGCGCCGCAGCAGGATGAATGCGCGGGCGCAGGATCGTTCGTCGCGAAGTATCCTGCTCCCGCGCATTCGTCCTGCGCTCATGCTCTCGGCCGAGGCGAGCGGGACCCGCGACGCGCGAGTTTGCGGGCGGGGCGGCCAGCCCCTATGATTGAACGTCGGTGTGCGCAGGCCAAGCCGCGCCGCTAGGACGTCTGAGGACCGGATTCGGGCCCAGGCGCAGCAGCTTTCACAGATGGGACCACCAAATGGTGTACGCGATCGTCCGCGCGGGTGCGCGGCAGGAAAAGGTCGAGGTCGGCACGATCGTCGTGCTCGACCGGCTCGACGCCGCCGCGGGCGAGACGGTGACGCTCCCGGCCGTCCTCCTCGCCGACGGCGACAAGATCACGCTCGACGCGGCCTCGCTCGCGAAGGTCAAGGTCGAGGCGGAGGTCGTGCGCGACGAGCGCGGGCCCAAGATCATCATCCAGAAGTACAAGAACAAGACCGGGTACAAGAAGCGTCAGGGCCACCGCCAGGACCTCACCCGGGTCAAGATCACGAAGATCGCGTAAGGGGCTGAGCTCAGATGGCACATAAGAAGGGCGCAAGCTCCACCCGCAACGGCCGCGACTCGAACGCGCAGCGCCTCGGCGTCAAGCGCTACGGCGGCCAGACCGTCAACGCGGGCGAGATCCTCGTCCGCCAGCGCGGCACCCACTTCCACCCGGGCGTCAACGTCGGCCGCGGTGGCGACGACACGCTCTTCGCGCTCGCGGCCGGTGCCGTCGAGTTCGGTGCGAAGGGCGGCCGCAAGGTCGTCAACATCGTCGCCGCGGAGTGATCCGCAGCGCACCACACGTCGCGGAGCGCGGTCGTCCCAGGTGGGCGCACCGCGCTCTCGCATTTGCAGGAGGATGAATCCGTGACCACGTTCGTCGACCAGGTGACGCTGCACCTCAGCGCCGGCGACGGCGGGAACGGGTGCGTCTCCGTGCGCCGCGAGAAGTTCAAGCCGCTCGGCGGGCCGGACGGCGGCAACGGCGGCGACGGCGGCGACATCGTGCTTCTCGCCGACCCGCAGGAGACGACGCTGCTCACGCTGAAGTTCGCGCCGCACCGGAAGTCCGGCAGCGGCGGCCCGGGGGCGGGCGACCTGCGGCACGGCGCGAAGGGCGCCCCGACCGAGCTGAGCGTGCCGGTCGGGACCGTCGTGAAGTCCCCTGACGGCGAGCTGCTCGTCGACCTCGACCAGCCGGGGATGCGCTACGTCGTCGCACCCGGCGGACAGGGCGGCCTCGGCAACGCCGCGCTCGCGACCACCAAGCGCAAGGCGCCCGGGTTCGCGCTCAAGGGCACGCCCGGCTGGGAGGGCGATGTCCTCCTCGAGCTCAAGACCGTCGCGGACGTCGCGCTCGTCGGCTACCCGTCCGCGGGCAAGTCGAGCCTCATCGCCGCGCTGAGCGCCGCGAAGCCGAAGATCGCCGACTACCCGTTCACGACGCTCCACCCGAATCTCGGGGTCGTCGAGGCGGGATCGACGCGCTACACGATCGCCGACGTGCCCGGCCTCATCGAGGGGGCGAGCGAGGGTCGGGGACTCGGCCACGAGTTCCTCCGTCATGTCGAGCGGTGCTCGGCGCTGCTCCACGTCCTCGACTGCGCGACGCTCGAGCCGGGACGCGACCCGCTCAGCGACCTCGACGTCATCCTCCGCGAGCTCGCCGCGTACGAGGTGCCGGCGGGCCAGGTGCCGCTGCTCGAGCGCCCCGCGCTCATCGCGCTCAACAAGATCGACGTGCCGGACGGCCGCGAGCTCGCCGAGTTCGTGACGGCCGACCTCGAGGCCCGCGGCTACCGCGTCTTCCAGGTCTCCGCGGTCTCGCGGGAGGGGCTGCGCGAGCTGAGCTTCGCGCTCGCCGAGCTCGTCGAGGCCGATCGCCGGGCCAAGCTCGAGGCGGAGTCCTTCCGGGAGCGCATCGTGCTGCGGCCGCGCGCGGTCGACGCCCGCGACTTCACCGTCACGGTCGAGGGCGGGACGACCCCGCTGTATCGGGTCCTCGGCGCGAAGCCGGAGCGGTGGATCGCGCAGACCGACTTCGACAACGACGAGGCTGTCGGCTACCTCGCCGACCGACTTGCGAAGCTCGGCGTCGAGGACGAGCTCACCCGTGCGGGGGCGGTCCCGGGCGCGACCGTCGTCATCGGCCGCGGCGCCCGTCAGGTGACCTTCGACTG
>CAKUJB010000067.1 GCA_934661165.1 uncultured Microbacteriaceae bacterium
GCCCGCCGGTGCCGGTCGGCGAGTGCGCCGAGTCCGATCGCCGCCAGGCGCCGCTCGTCGCGCAGCGCGTCCATCGCGAGCGCAGTCCCCGCGGCCGTCGTGCCGCGCAGGGCCTCGTCGGCGCGTGCCGCCGCGAGTGCCCATGCCCGGTGGGCGGCGGCACGCGCGCGCACCGTGGCCGGGTCACCGTCGAGCATGGCCACGACCGGCGGCGAGCCAGCCGACGGCGGGGGCGCCATCGACCGCGACGGACCGCTCGGACGCCCCGGCGAGCTCGGCATCGACCGACGCGAAGTCCCGGCAGATCGACGCGCCGCCCGCGGCGAGCGCCTCGAGGTCGGTGCGCAGCCGCTGCCGCGCCGCCTCGAGCTCGGCATCGACGTCGCGCAGTCGCGCGGCGAGTCCGGCATGCCCGGCTCCGGCCCCGGCATCCGCCCCCGCCAGGTGGTCGAGATGCGCGAGCAGCGTGCTCGCCTCGGCCGCGCCGCGCGCGAGCGCGCGGGCCGTTGCGAGGTCGAGGCGCAGGTCACGATGCATCGCACGGAGTCAACCGGCGAGCTGCGCCGCGAGCCGACCGTCGACGTCGGCGAGGGCCTGCGCCGCACGCTCGAGGAATCCGGCCATCGCGTCGAGCCCCGAGACGGACTGCAGCGCGCCCTGCGTGAACTGCTCGTAGGCGAGCTGGAAGGCGCCGGAGGCCGCGGTCGTCGAGAAGCCGTCGCAGACGAGCTGGCCGACGAGCTCGCGGAGGCCCTGCAGGGTCCCGGCGAGGTCCTCCTGCCCCGCGCGCAGCCGCCCGGCCGCCGCCTGCATCTGCTCGTAGCTGACATCGAGATCGGTCATGGGCGTCTCCTTGCGCCTGTGCCGGGCCTCGGCCCCGGTGCCGACCGCGGCGGGTGGTCCGGCGCGGCGGACGTCAAGCTACTCGCGTGGCCCGACGCTCGCTCGCGCGGGCTCCCCGAGCTGTGGAGAACTCAGTCCGCGGGCCGAATGTGCGGCAGCTGCACGAGCACGCCGCGCCCCTGCTCGGCGAACCAGGCCCGTCCCGGGGGCGACGGCGCCTCGACCTCCCGTGGGAGTGCGACGCGCAGCAGGAACTCGGTGTCGCCCGACTCCGGCTGCAGGACGAGTCCCCGCCTGGCGGCCCGCAGCTCGGCGAGGAGCACCGAGGCCTCCGACCAGCCGGCGAGCTGCTCCTCCGCCACGACGAGGACCCCGGTGTCGCGGCATCCTCGGACGAGTTCGAGGACCGGCGCCTCCGCGGGCGTGCCGACGAATCCCGCGACCGATTCCAGGACGAGCGCGCAGTGGGCCGGCGGCGGCGACTCGGCCAGCGCGCGCGCTGCCGCCGCGACCTCGGCGATCCCGGCGACCGAGCGCGTGCCGACGTCAGCGCCCGCGATCGACGCGCCTCGCGGTCCGAGGCGGATGATGCGGCACGAGGAGTCCGCGGTCCGCAGCGAGGTCGCGATCCAGTTGAGCGCATTCGTCCGGCCGCTGCCGGGGCGTCCGGCGACGAGGAGGATCCCCGACGGGTCGAAGCCGATGAACTCGAGGTCCTGCCCCGACACGCCGAGTGTCGGCCGACCCCCGACCCCGCGGGGTGCCTCTGCGGCGTCGAGGCGCGCCGGCATCGCGCGAATCGGCGCCGCTCGCGGGATCGCGGCCTCGTGGCGTCGCGCGTAGGCCTCGAGAGCGTCGCGCCCGCCCGACGGCGAGTCGGCGCGCGGGGCGGCACCGAGCACCGCGACCTGCGTCTCGAGTCCGTCGAGCACGCCGCGGCCGGGCGGTGCGGGGTCGTCGACGCCCAGCCGGGCCTCCCCGCCGGCGCGGAGCTCGAGCCGGCGCTGGACGGCGGCGGCGACGCTCGACGGCAGGGCGGCGGCGCGGTCGGCGCTCAGCACGACGTGGATGCCGAGCGCCCGGCCAGCGGCGAGCACCTCCCGGAACCTGTCGTACGTCGCGGCACGTCCGGGTCGGCCCTCCCACTCCTCCCGGAACGCGGCGAAGCCGTCGAGGAGGAGCAGCACGCGAGCCGTGTCGGCCGCTCCGACGCGCGCACGGTGCTCGGGGAGGGTCGCCGCATCGACCTCGGACCACCGGCGGGCGCGATCGCGGAGCTCCTCGGTGAGGCGATCGAGCAGTCGTCGGACGCGTTCGACGTCGTCGCCCGGCACGACCGAGCCGACGTGCGCGAGCGCCTCGATGGCGCGCAGCCCGCCCGAGGCGCAGTCGATGCCGTAGACCGCCACGGGGCCGCCCTGCGGCGTGCACGCGGTCGCGACGGCGATCGTCCGCAGCGCGGCGGACTTGCCAGAGCCGCTCGCACCGAGCACGACGAGGTGCCCATCCGCATCGGGCCGGAAGGCGGCGAGCCGATGCGCCTGCGCCCCCGGCGCATCGCTGAGCCCGATCGGGATGCACGCGTCGTCACCCGTCAGCAGCGTCTCGAGCTCGAGTCGCGCGGGGAGCTCGTCGAGCCACGGGCGCCGCGGTGCGGGGATGCCGGCGCGCGCCGCGGCGGCGCCGACGGTCGCGACGAGTCGCTCGAGATCGGTGGCGGTGGTGGCGCGCGGGGTCGGGACGGGCGCGGCGGGCCGCGCGGTGTGGACGCTCAGGCCTTCGCCGAGCGGTGCGACGCGGATCCGTGGGCCGGCCGCCTCGGCCGCGCTCATCGCGCCCGGATACGCGGTCTGGACGAGGTCGAGGCGACGCGGACCGACGCGCACGAGCGCGCGGCCCGGCAGGTCCGGGTCGAGCTGTGCGGCGCTCGGCGCGCCCACGATGTCGAGGCTGTCGGCCGTCTCCGCCATCCGCAGTGCGATCCGGAGGTTCGCGTTCGCGCGGATGCTGTCCTTGACGACTCCGGCCGGTCGCTGCGTCGCGAGCACGAGGTGGATGCCGAGCGCTCGCCCGCGCTGCGCGAGGTCGACGACGCCGTCGACGAACTCCGGGACCTCCCTGGCGAGCGCCGCGAACTCGTCGACGACGATGACGAGCGCCGGCGGCGCCTCCGGCGAGCCGCGCGCCTCGAGCTCGACGAGCTCCTTCGCGCCGAGTCGCGCGAAGAGCCGCTCCCGATGCCGGAGCTCGGCGCCGAGGCTCACCAGGACGCGCCGCACGAGCCGGGGACGCAGATCGGTGACGAGTCCGACGCAGTGGGGCAGTCGGACGCAGTCGGCGAACGCGGAGCCACCCTTGTAGTCGACGAGGAGGAATGCGACGCGCTCGGGACTGTGCTCGGCCGCGAGCCCGGCGACCCAGGCGCGCAGCAGTTCGCTCTTGCCCGCGCCGGTCGTGCCGGCGACGAGCGCGTGCGGGCCGTGCGCGCGCAGATCGAGTCGGACCGGACCGGCCGGACCGACGCCGATGATCGACTGGAGCGGGCGGGCGCCCGTCGGCGACGCCCGCGCGGTCGCGTCGTGCTCCCGCCAGCGCTCGAGGACGGCGTCCGGCTCGTCGAGGATCGCGGTGCCGAGCAGCGCCGCGAGCGGGACGCGCGCCGGCAGCGCCGCGGTGCCGACAGGCCGGTCGGCGGCGTCGACGAGCGGCGACAGGGCGCGGGCGAATCGCGCGATCTCGTGCGGGGTCGGCGTCTCGAGCGTCACGGGGTGGATCGTCTCGCCGAGCCTGACGCGCCGGACGATCCCCGTGCCGCCGCCGGTCGCCTCGATCGTCGTCCGGCAGGCGGCAGGGAGCTCCGCATTGCCGTCGGCGACCCAGATCGGATGGATCCCCGCCTCGGGACCGAGCTCGCCGAGTGCGATCCGCCGCGCGATCGGCACCGGGGCATCCCTCGAGATGACGAGCACGACGGCAGGCAGCCGCCGCGCCGAGGCCCCCGCGTCCCGGATCCGGCCGAGCGCCTCCGGGTGATCGAGCGCCCCGTCGGGGAGGCGTCCGCGCGGCCGTGGCGCCGTGCCGCGCGAGACGACGAGGCGCTCGAGCGCGTCGAGGAGTGCGCCGGCGGACGCCGCGGTCCCGGCGAGGTGGGGCGTCGGGCCGAGCGGCGACGCCGCCGGGCTGGCGTGCGGCACCCACGGCAGCCAGGTCAGCCGCTGCGCCCAGTCGGCTGAGACGAGTGCGGCGACGACGACCTCGCTCGGCGCGTGGAGCCCGACGACCTGTGCGAGCACGCCGTCGAGCACGGGTGCGACGGCCTCGGCCGCGCCCGCGATTCCGATCGCGCCGTCGTCCTCGAGCCCGACCGAGACGGGCGCGCCGAGCAGTCGGCGATGCCGCGCCACCAGCTCGTCGAGGCGCGCCCTGGCCTCCCGCGGCAGCTCGGCCGACGCCGCCTCCACGACGGTCCTGGCCGCGAGGTCGGCCGTGCCGAGGCGCAGCGCGAGGAATCCCGTGTGCTCCGGTCGCCTCGTCCACAGCAGCGGACCCCGCTCTGCCACGGCCTGGAGGACCTCCCGCGTCGACGGCGACTCGGCGAGCCGCACGGCGAGCTCCTCGGCATGCGCCGCCGCGAGCCCGGCGGCGAGCTCGTCGAGCCGCTCCTCGTACTCCGCAGCGGCGAGCCGCGCCCGTCGACGGCGTCGTGAGCGCTGCGCGAGGAAGCCCCCGAGCAGCATGAGCGGCGTCGCGAGCGCGAAGAGCAGCGTCGCGGGACGCTCGAGGACCAGCGCGGCGCCGATGCCGAGCGCGAGCGGGGCGAGCGCGACGAGCCACGGGAACCGCTCGGGCTCCGGAGTCGCCGGCGGGGGCGGCGCGGCGAACCGCCGCTCGGGGTGTCTCGGCTCGACGCGGGGCGACCGGATGACGCGGACCTCGCCGTCGCGCCGCGGAATTGCGGGAGCGAGGCGGCGCAGCCGGAGCAGCGTGCCGCCGAGGAGGAACGTCGCGTCATCGGCGAGCGAGACGCGACCGACCTGCTCCCCGTCGACGACGATGCCGTTCGCGGCGCCGAGGTCGACGAGTTCCGGAGCGTCCCCGAGCCGGAGCCGGGCGTGCCTCGCCGAGACCATCGGGTCGGCGAGGACCACGTCGCAGCGCGGGTCTCGACCGAGCACCCAGTTCCCCGCGCGCAGTTCGTGCCGCTCGCCCGCCGCGGGCCCGCCGAGCACCTCGAGCGCCGCGACGGGCGGCGCGGTCGGATCGCGCGCGGGCGCGGGGACGATCGCGACGACGTCGCCGGAAGCCAGCGCCGCCGCATCGAGCCGATCCCCCGCCGGCAGCAGCCGCCACGCCGCATCGTCATGACCGCGGCGACGCAGGGTGATCGCCTCCGCCGTGCGCGACGACGGCGCGTCGACGTGCGCGGCGAGCGCCCGCGCGAGCTGTGCGACCGTCGCCCCGGGGTCGGCCTCGACGAGCAGATCGACGCCGCGGGTGCCCTCGAGCAGGGTGAGCTTGCGCCGCATCCGGCCACCCTGGCACCGTCGCGGCTCGGGTGCACGCCGGCTGCTCGCCTACTGTGGACAACGTGCGGATCGGGGTCATCGGTGCAGGAGCCGTCGGCGGCGCCTATGCCGCGCTGCTCGACCGCGCGGGCCACGAGGTCGAGGTCACCGCGCGCGGCGAGCAGCTCGAGGCCATCCGGCGGGACGGCCTTCGGCTGACGGGCGGCTTCGGCGAGCACCATGCGCGGCTCGCGGCGGGCGGGACCCTCTCGGCCCGACCGGACCTCGCATTCGTCACGACGAAGGCGCAGGATGCCGAGGCGGCACTCGAGGCCCACCGCGACCTCCTCGACGGCGTGACGGTCATCATCGCGCAGAACGGTCTCGGCGGGCTCGACGTCGCACATCGCGTGCTCCCCGGATCGCCGCTCATCGGGGCGCTCGCGCGATTCGCCGCGTCCTACCTCGAGCCCGGCCTCGTCACGATCACGAATGCGCAGCCGACGGTCCTCGGCGCGGGTCCCGGCTGCGACGCGGCGCGCCTCGACGAGGTCATCGCCGCGCTCGCGCCCGCGCTCGATCTCATCCGGACCGACGACATCGCCCGCGCCCAGTGGTCGAAGCTCCTCATCAACCACGTCAACGCACTGCCCGCGATCACCGACCGCTCGGTCCAGCAGGTCGTCGCGCACCCGGGACTGCGCCGCATCATGTCCGCGTCGCTGCGGGAGACGGTGCGCATCGCGCGGCGCACGGGCGCGCGCTTCGACCCGTTCCTCGGCATCCCGGGGCCCCTCGTCGGCCTCATCGGGCTCGCCCCGCTCGCCCTCGTCGACCGCATCCCGCGCACGATCGCCCGCGGCATGGGCGACGTCCCGAACCCGGCCTCGACGCTGCAGTCCATCCGCCGCGGGCGGCGGACCGAGATCGACTTCCTCAACGGCGCCGTCGTCGCGATCGCCCGCGCGCACGGGCTGCAGGCACCCATCAACGCCGCGCTCGTCGAGCTCGTCCACGAGGTCGAGGACACCGGCCGTTTCCTCACGCCCGACGAGGTGCTCGCGCGGGTGCCGCGCGCATGAGCCCGGCGCCGGCGGCGCTGGCCGTCAGTCCCCTGCTGCCCCGCCGGATCAACGCCTGGTATCGGAGGAATGCGCGCGACTTCCCCTGGCGAGCGCCCGGCACGACGCCGTGGGCGATCCTGCTCATCGAGGTCATGTCGCAGCAGACGCAGATCGAGCGGGCGGCCGCCGCGTGGGCCGACTGGGTCGCGCGGTGGCCCGACCCCGCGGCGCTCGCGGCCGCGAGCCAGGCGGACGTGCTGCGCGCCTGGGACCGCCTCGGCTATCCGCGCCGCGCGATCGCGCTGCACCGGGCGGCCGCGGCGATCGTCGAGCGCCACGGCGGCGAGGTCCCGGCCGACCTCGATGCGCTCCTCGCGCTGCCGGGGATCGGCCCGTACACCGCGGGCGCGGTCGCCGCATTCGCCCACGGCCGCCGCACGCCCGTCGTCGACACGAATGTGCGCCGCGTCCTCGCGCGCACGGTGCTCGGCGTCGCCGGGCTCGAGCCGAATGCGCGGCGGGACCACGAGCTCATGTCCGCGGTGCTCCCCCGGGATGCGGCCGCGGCCCGCACCTTCAACGCGGCGGCGATGGAGCTCGGCGCGCTCGTGTGCACGGCGCGGGCCCCGCGCTGCGAGGCGTGCCCCGTCGCGGCGGCGTGCGCCTGGCGGCAGGCGGGGTATCCCGCCCAGGAGGCCGTGGGACGGCGGCAGCCCCGGTTCGACGGGAGCGACCGGCAGGTGCGGGGTCGGATCATGGCCGCGCTGCGGGGTGCGGCGGGGCCCGTGGCACGCTCGGTGCTCGACAGGACCGCCGAGGATCCGCGGCAGGTCGAGCGAGCGCTCGACGGGCTGCTCGCCGATGGGCTCGCGGTGTCGGTGGCGGGCGGGTACGCGCTGCCGTGACGGGACGAGACCGCTACTCGTCGTCCTCGATCTCGTCCTCGTCCTCGTCCTCGGCGAGCTCGCGCGGCTTCACATAGGGGTCGGCGTCGCCCGCGTACTGCGCGTGCTCGGCGAGGCGGTGCACCTCGGCGTCACGCGCCGCGGCGGCGGCGAGCGCGGCGCTGATCGCCGCGGCGTTCTCCGGGATCGCGTCGGGGATGAACTCGAGCGTCGGGGTGAGCCGGATGCCGAGCTGACGGCCGACCTCGGAGCGCAGCATGCCGGTGGCCGCCTTGAGCGCGGTCGCGGAGTCCTGTCGCTCCTCCTCACTGCCGTAGAC
>CAKUJB010000068.1 GCA_934661165.1 uncultured Microbacteriaceae bacterium
GTCCCTTCCTTGCGGACGCCTGCCGCGGCGCGCACGACCCGCGCTTCCTCATCGACCCCGACCCGGCACTCGTCGCCGACCTCGTCGCCGAGGCCGAGGCGGCCGGCGTGCCCGGGGCGATCAAGCACCTGACGTTCGCCCCCGAGCGACCCGGAGCGCACGAGCTCGTCCGCGAGCTGCTCGCCCACGGCATCCGTCCCGCCGTCGGGCACACCGCCGCCTCCCCGGACGTCGTCGCGCGCGTCATCGCCGACATCGCCGAGCGCTCCGGGCGCCCGGCGCTCGTCACGCACCTCTTCAACGGGATGCCCGCGTTCCACCACCGCGCCGGAGGTCCGGCGGCGGCCGCACTCGCCGCGGCGGCGCGCGGGGAGGCGGTCGTCGAGCTCATCGGCGACGGCGCCCACCTCGGGTCCGAGGTCGTGCGGATGGTCTTCGACACGGTCGGCCCCGACCACGTCGCGCTCGTGTCCGACGCGATGTCGGCGACCGGGCTCGGCGACGGCGATTACGTGCTCGGCGGGCTGCCGGTCCGGGTCACCGACGGGACGGCGCGCCTCGTCGAGGGCGGCTCGATCGCCGGCGGCACCTCGACGGTCGCCCAGGTCGTGCGCTGGTGCGTCGACGTCGCCGGCGTCACCGAGGTCGACGCCCTCGTCGCCGCCTCGCGCACGCCGCGCCGCATCCTCGATCTCCCGGATCCCACCGCGTCGGCCGGCTCACCGGTCGGAACTGCTCCCACGACGGCTCCATAGGCTCACTTGGCCATCTAAGTGATGTCATGGACGGGTCGGCTCGTCGGTCCGCGTCGTAGCGACACGCGTCGGCGCAGCCGGTGGCGCAGAATCGGGGGATGACGACCTGGATCGGGCTGCTGCGGGCGGTCAATCTCGGCGGGACCCGGACCTTCTCACCGAGGGACATCGTCGCCTGCGTGAGCGCCCTCGGCGGTACGGACGTCGCGACGCACATCAACACCGGCAACGTCCGCTTCAGCACGACGAAGCGATCACGCCCGCGCATCACGAAGATGCTCGAAGAGGGTTTCCGCGCCGATCGCGACTTCGAGGTGCCGGTCGCGCTCCTCACGCTGCAGGAGTTGCGCGCGATCGCCGCCGACATCGCCGAGCTCGGCGCGGGTCACGACGGCAACCACTACGTCTCGATCCTGCGGGACGACCCCACCCCCGAGGCGGTTGCGGCGCTCGAGGCCGCGGGCCGCGACGGGGAGCGTGCCATCGTGCGAGGCCGTGCCGTCCACCTACTCCTCGGCGAGAACTACCAGCGAGCCCGGCTCACCAACACCGCCGTCGAACGGCACGCGGGCGTCGCGACGAATCGCAACGCCCGCGTCATGACAGCGATGGCGGCCAAGTGGGGCTGACCCCACCGGCCGCCATCTGCATCGACTCGCGTCAGTCGGTGATGACGACGCTCGCCTCGGCGGTGTTGAGCAGGAACGTCAGGGTCTCGGTGAGGTAGAGGTCGACCCCGTCAGCGTCGTGCGAGGAGTACCCGATCGACAGGTCCTGCCCAAGGCGCAGCTCGTAGTCGCCACCGCGCCCGGAGACGACGAGCGCCCCCTCCAGCGCGGGCGCCCAGATGATCTCGCCGTCGCCGAGGATCCGCTTGAGGTGCTCGCGCACCGGGTAACCGTGATCGGTTGTCTCCGCGACGGCCGTGTAGACCTTCGCCGACAGCAGAAGGTGGAAGGGCTCGGCGACGCCGGCGAGCCGCAGCTCCGTGAGGGCCTGAGCCAGCGCGTCGGGGTGGTCCTGCACGGACTCCGGCAGGGCGACCGGGGAGTTCGAGCTGCCCGGGGCGATCCCGGTGATGCCCGATGCGCCCTGGAAGACGGTCCGGTCCTCGGCGTTCGCGATCTTGGCGGCCGCGTCCTTGACCGGCTGCCAGTCCGAGTCGCTCGAGCCGCGGTCGACGTCGTCGACGGCCGCGCGCGTCACCCGGAAGGGCGCGCGCAGCTCGAGGACCGGGCGGACCTCGCGGCGGTAGGCGGTGACGCCGGCCGTGGGGGAGTCGGTCGACTCGAGGTGGCCGGTGCCGACCGCGGAGAAGGCGACTCCGGCCGGGTCGGGCATGTCGACGACGCGTCGTGCCGCCGCATTGGCGCGGAACGTGCGCCGCGCCTCGTCCTCGATCTGCTCCCAGGCCGCGTCCGAGATGGGGGCCAGGCTCCGATGCAGGTTGTTCATGGCGATCCGTCCTGTCTCATCGCTGTCGAAAGGTGTGCTCTCCGGTTCAGGGATTTAGGGGTGGGCCATGCGATGTGTCGCTGGTGATCACGGACTCTGGCGCAGGCTGCCGATGCGCAGCGACCCGTCGCCTCCGCCGGCCGCGGGTGCCGACGCCGCACTCGGGCCCTTCGCCGCACCCGCGCCACCCGTCGCCGGCACGGGATTGTCGAGGAAGTCGGCCGAGGGCACGAAGTAGAGCGACCCGGTCGTGGCGGTCAAGAAGTCGAGGATCCGGTCGTGGTTGCCCGGCGGCTTGCCGATGAACATGTTCCGCAGCATCTGCTCGGTGACGTCGGGCGTCTTGGCGTAGCCGATGAAATACGTGCCGAACTCGGCGTCCCCGACCGACCCGAAGGGCAGGTTGTCGCGGACGATCTGGAGCTGGGTGCCGTCGGCGTCCTCGATCGTGTTGAGCGCGACGTGGGAGTTGCTCGGCTTGACGTCGTCGGCCATCTCGAGGTCCTGCAGTTTGCTGCGGCCGATGGCGCACTCCTGCTCCTCGACGCTGAGTGCGCCCCAGGCGTCGAGGTCGTGCAGGTACTTCTGCACGATGACGTAACTGCCGCCGGCGTACGCCGGGTCCTCGTCGCCGATCGTCACGGCGGCCACGGCCTTGGCGCCCTCCGGGTTCTCCGTGCCGTCGACGAAGCCGAGCAGGTCGCGGTCGTCGAAGAACGTGAAGCCGTGCACCTCGTCCACGACGCTCGCGTGCCCGCGCAGCCGATCGACGATGACGTGCGTGAGCTCGAAGCACATGTCGATGCGGCTCGCCCGCAGGTGCAGGAGGAGGTCGCCGGGGGTCGAGACGGCCGTCTGGGCCGCCCCGACGATCGGCTCGAACGGGTGCAAGCCCTGCGGCCGGGGGAGGTCGTACATCCGATCCCATAGGTGCGCGCCGATCCCGACGACGCACAGGAGGTCATCGTCCGGACCCCGGAAGGACACGGACCGGACGAGGCCCGAGACGTCGGGCAAGAAGTCCCGCACCGCCCCCTCCGCTCCGTCCCGCACGGTGAGGACGAGGAACATCCCGGTCTTGGCGGGGGCTGCCACCACCTGCTGCGTAACCACCTGATCAGCCTTCCTGCTCGGGTCTGCACTGCGACGTGCACGGCACGGTCGTCGGTGTCGAGCCCATCATGGCCACTCGGCTCAGGTGAAGAGGCGCAGAGCGGTGAGCAGGGTCATGACGACGCCGTATCCGAGGAGCAGCAGCACGACCGCCCACGAGAGGAAGACGCGGCTCGCGCCGCCGTGCGCCACGGTGCCGTCGTCCCCGCCGATGGCGTCCGTGCGCGAGGGGAGGACCTGCACGTCGCCGTTCTCGTGGAAGCGCTGCGCGACGGGCCGGATGAGCAGGTTCGCCACGAGCCCGACTGCGAGCACCCCGACCATCGTGAGCAGCGCGGGCCGGTAGGCGCTCGCGTCGAGGGCGCCGGGCTTGCCCTGGGCGTCGAGGAAGCCGTTGATGATGAGCGGCCCGGCGACACCGGCCGCGGACCACGCGGTGAGGAGCCGGCCGTGGATCGCCCCGACCTGGAACGTGCCGAAGAGGTCGCGCAGGTAGGCCGGCACCGTCGCGAAGCCGCCACCGTAGAACGAGATGATGACCGCCGCGAAGAGGACGAAGAGGGCGACGGAACTCTGCCCGATCGTCGCGAGCGCGAGATAGAGCAGGATGCCCCGGCCCAGGTAGAGGACGTAGATCGGCTTGCGCCCGATCTTGTCCGACGTCGCCGACCAGCCGAAGCGGCCGCCCATGTTGAAAAGGGACAGCAGCCCGACGAAGCCGCCTGCCGCCGCGACGGTGACCGCCGAGGTCCCGTCGGCACGGCGGAAGAAGTCCTGGATCATCGGGCTGGCCTGCTCGAGGATGCCGATGCCGGCGGTGACGTTGCAGAAGAGGACGACCCACAGAAGCCAGAACTGCGGCGTCCGGATCGCGTTGGCGGCCGAGACGTGCGCGTCGGTCACCATCTCCTTCTTCTTCACCGTGCTCGGGTCGAACCCCTCGGGCTTCCAGCCCTCGTAAGGGATCCGGACGTTGGAGACGCCGATCATCATGACGACGAAATAGAGCACGCCGAGCGTGACGAAGAGCATCGTCTGGGCGTGGCCGCTCGCCAGGGACTTGGAGTCGGCGGGGCTGTACGCCGGGTCGAAGAAGGCGAGGAGCCGGCGCGACATCGGGGCCGCCACCATCGCGCCGCCGCCGAAGCCCATGATCGCCATGCCGGTCGCCAGGCCCGGGCGGTCCGGGAACCACTTGATGAGCGTCGAGACCGGCGAGATGTATCCGATCCCCAGACCCATGCCGCCGATGACGCCGTAGCCGAGGTAGACGAGCCACAGCTGCTTCGTCGCGATGCCGGCCGCGCCGACGAGGAAGCCGAGCGACCAGCAGCATGCGGCGACGAACATCGCCTTGCGCGGGCCGTGCTTGTCGACCCATGTGCCCATGACGGCCGCCGACAACCCGAGCATGACGATGGCGATGGAGAAGATGAGGCCGATCGACGTGAGCGAAGTGTCGAAATGCTTGACGAGGGAAGTCTTGTAGACGCTCGTCGCGTAGGCCTGGCCGATGCACAGGTGGATCGCGAGGGCCGCCGGCGGGATGAGCCAGCGGTTGTAGCCGTGCGGTGCGATCGTGTGCCGGCGATCCAGGAAGTGCAGCGGTCCGCTGGACTTCGCCGGAGTGTGACGATCGTCGGTGCTCGCGCTGGACATATGGTCACCTTTAGGCGGTGATGACGGCGGACGCCGACGATGGTGACGACGAGGCAACGTAACCGATGTCCGAAACGTCCGCACCGTGAACTACGCCTCCACGCCCCGGCGCCGGGACATCTTGTCCGGCTTGACCACCGCGTTTGTCCCGTCGCACGACGGGATTGCGCCCGGTGCGCGCGGGGGATTGACTGAGGTGTTGGCCGCACGGGCGGGCCGTATCGGGAGGGAGTCCGCGTGACGTCAGAGCAGATTCGCGGACAGGACACCGTCCTGGCCCCCCTGGCCCGTTGGGCGCGCGGACGGCTCGACGAGCTCGTCCAGGTCGCCTACGAGCGCATCCTGGAGCGGATCGAGCCCTACCGCACGGCCGGGCTCGTGCCGGCCCGACGCTGCGTCGCTCGGTGCGATCGAACATGGAGTTCCTGCTCGACGCGATCGCCGACTCCGACGCGACCGTCGACACGACCGTGCCCACCCGGACCGGGCGGGAGCGGGCGCGCCAGGGGATGCCGCTCCCGGAGGTGCTCGGCTCCTACCGGATCAGCTTCGCGGTCGTCTGGGAGGCGCTCGTCTCGCAGGCGTCCTCGCGTGACGCCCGGGACGCCGACGACGCGACCGGTGCGACCGGTGCCCTGCTCGCGAGCGTCGGGCGGATCTGGCAGCTCACCGACCGGCACGCCGTCGCGCTCACCGAGGGCTACCGCGAGGCGACCGCACAGATCCTGCTCACCCACCAGCAGCGCCGCTCGGCCCTCGTCGAGGCGATGCTCACCGGGGAGCCCGGCCCCGGCGCCGCGCCGTGGGAGGCTGCCCGGCTGCTCGGCTTCCCGCCCAATGCGCGGGTCGTCGTCGTCGCCGCGGAGACCCGCGGCCTCGCCGAAGAGAGCCTGCCGGGGATCGAGGCGACCCTCGCCGCCCGCGGCATCGTCTCGGGCTGGCGGCTGACGCCCGCGCTCCAGCTCGGGATCGTCGCGATCGGGGACGCCGGGGACGAGACGGCGCTGTCGATCCTGCGGGAGCGCGCGGTCGCCCGCGTCGGCGTCAGCCCGCCCTACACCGCGCTGAGTGACACGCCCCGCGCGCTGCACCTGGCACGAGTGGCCCTGGCGGGCATCCCGGCCGACGGCGGAGTCGAGGTGTCGGTGTTCAGCGCGAGCCCGCTTGCCGCGCTCGTCGCGTCCAAGCCCGACGAGAGCCGGCGCCTCGCCGAGGACGTGCTCGGGCCGGTCCTCGCGCTCGCACCGGAAGACCGGAGCGTCCTGCTCCAGACGCTGGACGCCTACCTTGACCACCAGGGGTCGGTCGCCGAGGTCGGGACCCTCCTGCACTGCCACCCGAACACGGTGCGCTACCGGCTCCGTCGGGTGCATCAGCTCACGGGGCGCTCGCTGTCGGATCCGCGCGATCTCGCCGACCTCACGACGGCCGCCTTCGCGCTGCGCCTCGACCCGCCGGTGCCGCCGCGCGCCTGAGCGATCAGCGCGCGGTCGTGATCGAGTCGTCGGTGACGCCTGCTGCGCGTCGGGCTGCCAGCCGGCGCCGCTGCGGCTCGACCGTGTAGCGGGGGTGGCGGGCCGACTCCATGCCGGCCTCGAAGATCCCGAAGCGGGTGAAGGCCGAGGCCGTCATGAGCGCGAGCCCCGACACGGCCGCGCCGACCCTGTTGCCCCCGAGCAGGAGCGCGCCGATCCCGCCGGCGACGGCGAGCCGCTCGGCCCAGCGCAGCAGCTCACCGGGGTGGCCCTCGTGCAGCGGCTCGGCGGCGACCGGATCCATCCCGTGCTCCATGTACTTCATCGCTGCGACATCGCCGACGACGCCGAGGACGGCCATGGCGCGCGCCGGCGCGGTCTCGCTGACGGGTGTCGTCACCATCGCCAGGCCGCCCGCCGCGAGGCTCGCGGAGCTGACGAAGACGAACGGCAGGTCGCGGTGGGCGCCGTTCCACGTCGGGTTCGCGGTGTCGGACAGCAGGACCGCGGTGTAGGCGGCCAGGGGCGGACCGAACGCGGCGGTCGCCACGCCCGCCGGCCCCTCGACGAAGCGCAGGACGCCCCGCAACGGCCCGAGCGGCAGCCGCTCGCCGGTGAGCCGGTCGGCCTCGCCCGCGACGGCGACGGACAGCGCCCCGCTGAAGCCGGTGAGGATCCACGAGCCGATGCTCATGGGTGAGGTGAGCTTCACGGTGCGCAGCATGTTGTAGAAGCGGTCAGGACGCCCGAGGTCCTTGACGAGGGCGGCGCCGCCGATCCCGACGGCGACGAGGGCCCCGAGACGGGCGTTGCGACGCAGCAGGTCACGCCCCGTGAGCTGACCGCCGAGCGCGATCATCCCCGAGGCCCCGGCGAGCCCGCCGAGGAAGAGATA
>CAKUJB010000069.1 GCA_934661165.1 uncultured Microbacteriaceae bacterium
CTCCTGCTCATCACGGGCGTGCTCACCTTCACCGGGACGATGCGCGACGACCCCGCGGGGATCATGGTCCCGATCTGGGTCGTCTGCCTCTCGATCACGGTCGCGGCCTTCGTCGGCGGCGAGATCGGCTACCTCATCGGGCACAAGGGCGGCCCCGCGGTCTTCGAGCGCAAGGAGTCGGGCTTCTTCTCCATCGAGAACGTGAAGCGCACGAGCGCCTTCTTCCACCGCTTCGGCGGCCTCACCGTCATCCTCGCCCGCTTCGTGCCCGTCGTGCGCACGCTCACGCCCGTCATGGCCGGCGTCGGGCACATGAACTACAAGAAGTACTCGCTCTACAACGCGATCGGCGCGATCCTCTGGGGCAGCGGCCTCACCTACGCCGGCTTCCTCCTCGGCTTCATCCCGCCGTTCAGCATCGGCTCGTGGCAGATCCCCTCGCTCTCGGACCTCGTCGTCGAGTACATCGACGTCATCCTCATCATCGCGGTCCTCACGGCGATCGTCCCGACGGCCATCCACTACATCCAGGGGCGCATCAAGGCCCGCCGCGCAGGCAATGCGCTGGCGAGCCACGAAGAAATCGAGTCGCTCATGGTCGACCTCGACGAGCAGCCCGGCGCCCCCTGGGAGCGCGAGGACGACAGGCCTTGACGGGCCCGCGGACGGGACGAATGCGCGGGTCGCCCCCTCGGCTCACGCGCCGCCGAGGTGCGCGAGCGCGCCCGGCAGCAGCGCGGTGAAGGCCTGCGTGCGGTGGCTGCGCGCGTGCTTCTCCGCCGCGGTGAGCTCCGCCGAGGAGACGGTCGCGTCATCTGGCTGGAAGATCGGATCGTAGCCGAAGCCGTGCTCGCCCGCCGGCGCCTCGAGGACGCGGCCGGGCCAGCGGCGGACCTCGACGAGCTCCGTGCCGTCGGGGTGGACGTACGCCGCGGCGCAGACGAACGCCGCCGTGCGGTCGGCGATGCCGGCCATGCGGCGGAGCAGGAGCTCGAGGTTGTCCCGGTCGTCGCGGGTGCCCGCGTAGCGCGCGGAGTGGATGCCGGGCGCGCCGCCGAGCGCGTCGACCTCGATCCCCGAGTCATCGGCGAGGGCGGGCAGGCCCGTCGCGGCGACCGCCGAGCGGGCCTTCAGCAGCGCGTTCGCCTCGAAGGTCTCGCCGTCCTCGACCGGGTCCGGTGCGGAATCCGGCAGCGGCTGGAGTCGCGCGCCGCCGAGGAGCGGGCCGAGGATCTCGGTGAGCTCGCCGACCTTGTGCGCGTTGCGGGTTGCAAGGACGAGCGTCGGCGGCGCGGCGGCGTCGGGGGGCGCATTCATCCCGCGAGCGCCTCGCGCTGCAGCTGCGCGAGCCGAGCGGCGCCGCCGAGCCCGAGCTCGAGGAGCGCGTCGAGCTCGCGCTTGTCGAACGGCGCGCCCTCCGCGGTGCCCTGCACCTCGACGAAGAGTCCGCGGCCGGTCACCACTAGGTTCATGTCGGTCTCCGCGCGGACGTCCTCGCGGTACTCGAGGTCGAGCAGCGGTTCGCCGTCGACGATGCCGACCGAGACGGCGGCGACGGAGTCGATGAGCGGCTGCGCGGACTTCGTGACATGGCCGCGCTCGCGGGCCCACTCGAGCGCGTCCGCGAGCGCGACGTAGGCGCCCGTGATCGCGGCCGTCCGGGTGCCGCCGTCGGCCTGCAGGACATCGCAGTCGATGACGATCGTGTTCTCGCCGAGCGCCCGGGTGTCGATGATGGCGCGCAGCCCGCGGCCGATGAGCCGCGAGATCTCGTGCGTGCGGCCGCCGACGCGGCCCTTGATCGACTCGCGGTCGCTGCGCTCGTTCGTCGCGCGCGGGAGCATCGCGTACTCGGCGGTCACCCAGCCGGTGCCCTTGCCGGCGAGCCAGCGCGGCACGCCCGGCGTGAACGACGCGGTGCACAGCACCTTCGTGCGTCCGTACGAGATGAGCGCGCTGCCCTCGGCCTGGGCGCTCCAGCCCCGCTCGATGGTCACTGGGCGGAGGTCGTCGGGATTGCGGCCATCGACACGAGTCATGGCCTCGAGCCTATCGGCGCGGCATGACGGTCGACCGACCGCACCATCGCGCCCACGGCCCGGAGCTGTCGCTCAGACTCCCGGGCTGCGACGACCGGCCGGGCCGTGCGGCTCGACGGGACCGATCTCGGGACCGAGGAATCGCTGTGCGAGCCGCCGGAAGCCCTCGCGGTCCTCGCCGGTCGCCTCGACGTGGTGGACGGGGGCATCCGCGCTCGTGCGCTCCAGCCCGTGGCGCACGAGGGTCCGGTACACGTCGAAGGCGGTCTCCTCCGCCGAGGAGATGAGCGTGACGTCGGGGCCGATGACGTACTGGATCGCGGCGGCGATGAGCGGGTAGTGCGTGCAGCCGAGCACGAGCGTGTCGATGTCGGCGTCCCGCAGCGGCGCGAGGTACTCCTCGGCGACGGCGAGCAGCTCGGGGCCCGTCGTGACGCCCGACTCGACGAACTCGACGAACCTCGGGCACGCCCGCGTCGTGATCGTCAGGTCGCTCGCGGCGGCGAAGGCGTCCTCGTAGGCGAGCGAGTTGACGGTGCCGATCGTGCCGATGACGCCGACGCGACGGTTGCGGGTCTGCCGGACGGCGGCCCGGACGGCCGGCTGGATGACCTCGACGACCGGGATGCCGTACCCCCCCGTGAAGCGCTCGCGGGCGTCGCGGAGCATCGCGGCGCTCGCGGTGTTGCACGCGATGACGAGCGCCTTCACCCCCGAGTCGACGAGCTCGTCGAGCACCCCGAGGGCGTGCGCCCGCACCTCGGCGATCGGCAGTGGCCCGTACGGACCGTTCGCGGTGTCGCCGACGTAGCGGATCGCCTCGTGCGGCAGCTGGTCGATGATCGCCCGCGCGACGGTGAGGCCGCCGACGCCGGAGTCGAAGACCCCGATCGCCGCATCTCGCACCCGACCATTCTCCCCCCGCGCGGGCGGGTCTAGGGTCGAGGCGTGATGTCGACCGCGCTGCGCACCGACCGCTACGAGCTCACGATGCTCGAGGCCGCGATGGGCAGCGGGCGGCACGAGCGGGCATGCGCCTTCGAGGTCTTCACCCGCCGACTGCCGGACGGGCGACGCTACGGCGTCGTCGCCGGCATCGGCCGCCTCATCGCGCTCATCCAGGACTTCCGCTTCGGCGATGCCGAGCTCGGCTGGCTGCGCGAGCACGACGTCGTCGGCCCGGCCGCGCTCGACTGGCTCGCCGACTACCGGTTCCGCGGCACGATCAGCGGCTACCGGGAGGGCGAGCTGTTCTTCCCCGGATCCCCGCTGCTGCGCCTGGACGGCACGTTCGCCGACGCCGTCCTCCTCGAGACGATCACGCTGTCGGTCCTCAACTACGACTCAGCAGTCGCCGGCGCTGCGAGCCGCATGGTGAACGCGGCCGGCAGTCGGCCGCTCGCCGAGATGGGCAGCCGACGCACCGGGGAGGCGAGCGCGGTCGCCGCGGCGCGGGCCGCATTCATCGCGGGGTTCGCGGCGACGAGCAACCTCGAGGCGGGTCGCACCTGGGGCGTGCCGACCATGGGGACGGCGGCGCACGCGTTCATGCTGCTGCACGACAGTGAGGAGGAGGCGTTCGCGGCGCAGGTCGCGGCACTCGGGCCGGGCACGACGCTGCTCGTCGACACCTACGACATCGAGGCCGGGGTCGACACGGCGGTGCGCGTCGCCGGCACGGGGCTCGGCGCGGTCCGCATCGACTCCGGCGACCTGCCTGTCGTCGTGCGGCGCGTGCGCGCGCAGCTCGATGCGCTCGGCGCCAGGGACACCCGCATCACCGTGACGAATGATCTCGACGAGCACGCGATCGCGGCCCTCGCGAGCGCGCCGGTCGACTCGTACGGCGTCGGCACGAGCGTCGTGACGGGCGCGGGGCACCCGGCGGCCGGCATGGTCTTCAAGCTCGTCGCCCATCGCAACGACGCCGGCGAGTGGGTGTCGGTGGCGAAGACGTCCGAGTCGAAGGTCGGCGTCGGCGGCCGCAAGACCCCGTTCCGGACCACGCGCGCCGGCGTCGCGGTCGAGGAGACCGTCCACGTCGAGCAGTCGCCCGGGACGAATGCGTCCGGTCGCCCCCTCGCGGTCGCCTATGTGCGCGACGGCGTCGCGGATGCGACCTGGCTCGGTGCCGCCGGGGTCGCGGCCGCGCGCGAGCACCACCGCGCCGCGGTCGCCGAGCTGCCGCTCGACGCGCTCCGGCTCTCGCGCGGGGAGCCGGCGATTCCTACCGTCTACCGTTGAGCGCCGGTCAATCCCTGAGCGACTCGTAGATCTCCTTGCAGCTCGGACAGATCGGGAACTTCTCGGGGTCGCGCGAGGGGATCCACTTCTTGCCGCAGAGCGCCTTGATCGGGATGCCCGTGACCATCGCCTCCATAATCTTGGCCTTCGGGGCGTAGTGCGAGAACCGGTCGTGGTCGCCGTCCTCGGTGAGCTCGCCCTCGAGGAGCTTCTCGAGCTCGCGGTCGAGGACGTCGGTGGCGCCGCCGGTGTGGTCCGTGTCGGTCATGCTGAGAGCCTACGACTCGTCGCCGGGCCGCGCCTCAGTTCTGCTGCGTGAAGGCGAGGAGCTCGGGCGCCCGGCGGCGCATCGCGAAGGCACCGAGCTCGACGCCGACGATGAGCAGCACGGGACCGAGCACCCATCCGAGCACGACGGCGGTCGTGAAGTCGCGCCCCCCGCCCGCATTCGCGGCGACGATCGCGGCGACGACGGGGAGGCAGGCCGCGGCGGCGATGATGAGCGACAGGATCTGGGTCATCCCGGTGCCGCCCGCGCCCTGCGGCTGCTGGAACGGGCTGTCCCCGGGGTGGACCGTCGGGTAGGGGGCGACCGCGGAGGCGACGCTGCTCACCCCGAGACCCGCGAGCAGGGCGCACACGCTCAGGGCGACGAGCGGCGCCGCGATCGCGTCGTCGCCGTGCAGGGCCGCGCTGACGACACCGCCGACGATCGCCACGACGAGACCGAGGACGAGCGGGATCACGACGCGGCCCCAGCGGTCGGCTCGGCCGCGCACCGAGGTGACGACGTGCAGCCAGAATGCGGTGCCGTCGGCGGCGACATCGTTGTGGATCGACCACCCGATGAGGAGGCTCACGAGCGGCACCGGCAGCCAGACGATGACCGACCACGGGATCCCGGCGAGCCAGAACGCGAGCACGATGCCGGCCGGCACGAGCGGCAGGATCAGCAGCGGGACGACATACCTCGCGTCGCGGAGCCAGTACGTGATGCTCCGCGCGGCGACGACACCGGCCTGCGTGTCGGGGAGGACGTCGAACGCGCCGAGTCCGACCTCGACCTGCTCGTCGGCGCGGGGCGGGCGCCGGGACGCGCCCCGCCGGACGACCGCGACCCAGACGAGCCAGAGCACTGCGACGAGCAGCACCGCCGCGGCGACGTGGAGCCAGGCCTCCGCGGTGCGTCCGAGCGCGGCATCGCCTGGCACCGACCACGCGACGCCGAACGGCGTCCACGCGAGCGCGTCGGCGATCCGCCGGAGATAGGTGAAGCCGAGCACACCCCAGTCGACGAGCGCGAGCAGGGGCGCGAGCACCGCGACGGCCGCGAGAGCCGCGACGCCGCCCGCGTTGCGCCACATGATGCCGTCGCTCGCGATCGTCCCGGCGATGAGCGAGCCGAGCACCGCGATCACGAGCACGAGCACGCTCGCCCCCACGGCGGCGAGCACCGCGCCCGGGCCCGCCTCCGCCCACGCGGCGACGTACCCGACGAGCAGCAGCACGAGCAGCAGCGCCGGCAGGCTGAGGAGCGAGGAGACCGCGAGCGCGAGCGCGAGCCGGCCCGGCGCGATCGGGAACGGCACGAATGCGCGGGGATCGACCCCGGCGGTCGTCCGCACGACGAAGGGCACGATCCAGAAGGCCGCGACGACGATCGAGCCGACGGCGACGAATGCGGCGTGTCGCAGCTCGGGCGTCGTCTCGGCGCCGAAGCCGCTCAGCAGCACGATCCCGACGACCGCGGCGATGCCGGCGAGTCCGACGATGAGCGAGGTGACCTGCTCGGCTCGGCTGCGCGGCCTGACGATCCGGTTCGCCAGGCCGAGCGCCCTCAGCCGGAGAAGCGATGCAACCATGTCAGGTCCGCGATCGATTCGGCGTCGGAGCCGGCGAGCTCGATGAAGCGCTCCTGAAGCGACTGGTCGCCGCGCACCTCGTCGACCGTGCCGCCCGCGATGAGCCGACCGTCGACGATGACGGCGACGTGGTCGCAGATGCGCTGCACGAGCTCCATCGAGTGGCTCGACAGGAGCACGGTGCCGCCGCCCGCGACGAAGTCGCGGAGGATCTGCACGACCGTCATGGCGGAGACGGGGTCGACGGACTCGAAGGGCTCATCGAGCACGAGCACGCGGGGGGCGTGGATGAGCGCGGCGGCGAGCGCGATCTTCTTGAGCATCCCCGAGGAGTAGTCGGTGACGAGGCGGCTCATCGCGTGCTCGACGCGGAAGGCCTCGGCGAGCTCCTTCGTGCGACGCCGCGCGGTCGCACGGTCGAGCCCGTGGAGCACGCCCGTGTAGTAGAGGAGCTGGCCGCCCGTGAGACGGTCGAAGGTGTGCAGGCGGTCCGGGAGGACCCCGATGAGCCGCTTCGCCGCGACGGGGTTGCGCCACACGTCGATGCCCGCGACCTTGACGGTGCCGCTGGTCGGGCGCAGCAGCCCGGTGATCATCGAGAGCGTCGTCGTCTTGCCGGCGCCGTTCGGCCCGACGATGCCCGTGAACGTCCCGGCGTCGAGCGAGAGCGTGATGTCATCGGCGGCGCGGAAGTCGCCGTAGCGCTTGGTGAGCCCCGTCAGCTCGAGCACGGGGGCCGCGTCCTGCGGCTCGGTCACCTCGGCGGCGGCGGGCGACACGTCCTCGACGGCGTCGGGCTTCGGCTCTGGCTCTGGCTCGGGCTTCGGCTCTGGCTCTGGCTTCGGCTCTGGCTCTGGCTCTGGCTTCGGCTCTGGCTCCGGCTCTGGCTCCGGCTCCGGCTCCGGCTCCGGCTCCGGCTCCGGGGCAGTCTCCGGCGCCGGTCCGGCTTCGGTCGCCTCGACCGACTCGACGACCTCGGCGAGCTCCGCGACGACGACGGTCTCCGCCGGCGACTCGACCTCGA
>CAKUJB010000070.1 GCA_934661165.1 uncultured Microbacteriaceae bacterium
AGGATCGCGCCGTCCATCTGGGCCGCACCGGTGATCATGTTCTTGACGTAGTCGGCGTGACCCGGCGCATCGACGTGTGCGTAGTGACGCTTCGGGGTCTCGTACTCGATGTGCGAGATGTTGATGGTGATGCCGCGCTGACGCTCCTCGGGAGCCGAGTCGATCGTCGCGAAGTCACGCTGCACGTTGGTCGCCGACGGGTACTTGTCAGCAAGCACCTTCGAGATCGCTGCGCTCAGCGTGGTCTTGCCGTGGTCGACGTGACCGATCGTTCCGATGTTGACGTGCGGCTTGGTCCGCTCGAACTTGGCCTTGGCCACTTTGGTGTCCTCCTCAGGACTCACGTGCTGGGCCGGAGGGCCTAGCGGTTTGGGACTTGACTATGTTACGGGATTTCGCGGAGTGGCTCTCGACACCCTGCGGGGAGGTGAGCAGCGGGGGCTACTCGCCCTTCGACTTCTGGACGATCTCGTCGGCCACGTTCTTCGGGACCTCGGAGTAGCTGTCGAACTGCATCGAGTAGACGGCACGACCCGAGGTCTTCGACCGCAGGTCGCCGACGTAGCCGAACATCTCGGACAGCGGCACAAGCGCCCGCACGACCTTGACCCCCGTGGCGTCCTCCATCGACTGGATCTGGCCGCGGCGGGAGTTCAGGTCGCCAATGACGTCGCCCATGTACTCCTCGGGCGTGCGCACCTCGACCGCCATGAGCGGCTCGAGGAGCACGGGGTTCGCCTTGCGAGCCGCCTCCTTGTACGCCATGGAGCCAGCGATCTTGAACGCCATCTCCGAGGAGTCCACGTCGTGCGACTGGCCGTCGACCAGGGTCGCCTTGACGCCGACGGTCGGGTAGCCCGCGAGCACGCCGACCTGCATCGCGGACTGGATGCCCGCGTCGACCGACGGGATGTACTCGCGCGGGACGCGACCACCGGTGACGGCGTTGACGAACTCGTAGATCGTCTCGCCCTGCACCTCGAGGGGCTCGATGGTGATCTGCACCTTCGCGAACTGGCCGGAGCCACCCGTCTGCTTCTTGTGCGTGTAGTCGTACTTCTCGACGCTCCGACGGATCGTCTCGCGGTACGCGACCTGCGGCTTGCCGACGTTCGCCTCGACGTTGAACTCGCGCTTCATGCGGTCGACGAGGATGTCGAGGTGCAGTTCGCCCATGCCCTTGATGACGGTCTGACCCGTCTCGGGGTTCTGCTCGGTGCGGAAGGTCGGGTCCTCCTCGGCGAGCTTCTGGATCGCGACGCCGAGCTTCTCCTGGTCGGCCTTCGTCTTCGGCTCGATCGCGACCTCGATGACGGGCTCGGGGAAGGTCATCGACTCGAGGACGACCTGGTGGTCCGGGTCGCTCAGCGTGTCGCCGGTCGTCGTGTCCTTGAGGCCGATCACCGCGTAGATGTGGCCCGCGGTCACCGAGTCGACCGGGTTCTCCTTGTTGGCGTGCATCTGGAAGATCTTGCCGATGCGCTCCTTCTTGCCCTTCGTCGAGTTGACGATCTGGGTGCCGGAGGCGAGCGCGCCGGAGTAGACCCGGATGTACGTGAGGCGACCGAAGAACGGGTGCGTCACGACCTTGAACGCGAGCGCCGCGAACGGCTCCTTCGCGTCCGCGTGCCGCTCGATGACGACCTCCTCGTCGCGCGGGTCGTGCGCGTCGATCTTCGCGATGTCGAGCGGGGTCGGCAGGTAGTCGACGACCGCATCGAGCATCGGCTGCACGCCACGGTTCTTGAACGCCGAGCCGCACAGCACGGGGTAGACCTCGCTGTTGACCGTGAGCTTGCGGATCGCGCCCTTGATCTCGGCGACGGTGAGCGACTCGGGGTCCTCGAGGTACTTCTCGAGGAGCTCCTCGTCGGTCTCCGCGACGGTCTCGAGGAGCTCGGCGCGGTACTCCGCGGCCTTGTCCTTGAGGTCGGCGGGGATCTCCTGGACCTCGTACGTCGCGCCGAGGCTCACGTCGCCCTTCGAGTCGCCCGGCCACACGAGGGCGCGGTTCTCGACGAGGTCGACGACGCCGATGAAGCCGGCCTCCGCGCCGATCGGGATCTGGATGACGAGCGGCTTCGCGCCGAGACGGCTCTTGATCGTGCCGACGGTGAAGTAGAAGTCCGCGCCGAGCTTGTCCATCTTGTTGACGAAGCAGATGCGCGGGACGTCGTACTTGTCCGCCTGGCGCCACACCGTCTCCGACTGGGGCTCGACGCCCTCCTTGCCGTCGAAGACCGCGACCGCGCCGTCGAGCACGCGCAGCGAGCGCTCGACCTCGACCGTGAAGTCGACGTGGCCGGGCGTGTCGATGATGTTGATCTGGGTGCCATTCCAGAAGCACGTCACCGCGGCGGACGTGATCGTGATGCCGCGCTCCTGCTCCTGCGCCATCCAGTCCGTCGTCGCCGCACCGTCGTGCGTCTCGCCGAGCTTGTGGTTGACCCCGGTGTAGAAGAGGATGCGCTCCGTCGTCGTGGTCTTGCCGGCGTCGATGTGCGCCATGATGCCGATATTGCGGACCTTCTTGAGGTCGGTCAGCACGTCCTGTGCCACTGGGTGTCGTCCTTACGGTTCGAGAGGAATGCGGGGGTTGGGTCTACCAGCGGTAGTGCGCGAAGGCGCGGTTCGACTCGGCCATCTTGTGGGTGTCCTCGCGGCGCTTGACCGCGGCACCGAGGCCGTTCGAGGCGTCGAGGATCTCGTTCGTGAGGCGCTCGGTCATCGTCTTCTCACGACGGCCCTTCGCGTAGCTCACGAGCCAGCGCAGCGCGAGGGTGTTCGCGCGGTGCGGCTTCACCTCGACGGGCACCTGGTAGGTCGAGCCGCCGACGCGGCGGGACTTGACCTCGATGGTCGGGCGGACGTTGTCGAGCGCCTTCTTCAGCGTCGCGACGGGGTCGTTCGAGGACTTCGCCTCGACGGCCGCGAGCGCGCCGTAGACGATGCGCTGCGCGAGGTCCTTCTTGCCGTCGACGAGGATCTTGTTGACGAGCTGGCTGACGACCGGCGAGCTGTACACCGGGTCTGCGATCACGGGGCGCTTCGGCGCCGGTCCCTTGCGCGGCATTACTTCTTCTTCTCCAGCTTGGCGCCGTAGCGGCTGCGAGCCTGCTTGCGGTTCTTGACGGCCTGGGTGTCCAGGGCGCCGCGGACGATCTTGTAGCGCACGCCGGGGAGGTCCTTCACACGACCGCCGCGCACGAGCACCATGGAGTGCTCCTGGAGGTTGTGCCCCTCGCCCGGGATGTAGGCGGTGACCTCGGTGCCGTTCGAGAGCTTGACGCGCGCGACCTTGCGGAGCGCCGAGTTCGGCTTCCTCGGCGTGGTGGTGTACACGCGCGTGCAGGTCCCCCGCTGCTGCGGGTTGGACTGCAGCGCCGGCGCCTTGGTCTTCGCGACCTTCGGCGAGCGGCCCTTGCGGACCAGCTGCTGAATAGTGGGCACAGTTCTTCTTTCTCGGTTTCGTCTGCTGCACGGTGACAGCGCGACTCGTGTGAATCGCAGCACCCGCCCGTCGCGACGAGGTGTCGGACGTTCGCGGCGGGTATGCCGTGGGGGAGGTCCCGGAGTGGTCCAAGGCTCCCGTGTGCTCCTGTCGCTCCACCGCGGTCGCGACGGGGCGCCAAGGGCGACGTTCAAGAGTACCCGCTGGCCGACGCCCGGTCAATTCTGGCCGGGACGGCACCCCCGGTGCCCCCGGATACGCTGGGCGCGTGTTCGAGTACGTGGTCCCCGCCGACGGCGGGGCGGGCTACTGCCTCGCCGGCGGCCGCCATCTGCTCGCGATCGCCGACGGACTGCAGTCTCGCAATCCTCGCCTCTGGTCGCTGCTCGGCGAGCCGGACACGCGCCTCGAGGACCTCTTCGACGCGCTTGCCGGCCAGGGGGTGTCGGCGGCGCCCGAGTTCGCGATCGCGGAGATCGTCGATGCGGCGGCGCGCGAGGTGCGCGCCCTCGTCCACGGTGACGCGATCGCGCAGGCGCACGGCGCGCCGATCTCCGGCGCGGGACTCGCGACGTGGCGGGAGTCGACGTGGCACGGCGTCGACGGGCTCATGATCGGCCTCGCCTCCGCACGGCCCGGCGTCGAGACGCTGCCGCTCACCGCCGGCGTCGTGCGCGCCGACTGGGTCCGCTGGCGGCCGCGCGACGAGGCTGCCGCGGGCGCGGCCGAGACCCGGGCCCAGGAGTTCCCGTCCACCGCGGAGCCGACCGCCCGCACGGCACCGGACGCAGCGCCCGAGCCGGCCGACCGGCCCGTCGCGACCCCGGCGATCCGCCTCGGCGACGGCGAGCCGCTCGGCCTCGAGCTGCCGATCGTCCTCGGGCGCCGGCCCGAGGCGGGGCTCACCGAGGCGGGCGCGCCGACGGTCCCCGTCGCGGTCGTCTCGCCTCGGCGGCTCGTGTCGGGCGTGCACCTGCTCGTCGAGCGCGAGGGGGCCGGCGTGCGACTCCGCGACCTCGGGGCGAAGAACGGCTCGCTCGTGCGTCGCCCGGACGGGTCCCGCGTGCTGCTGCGCGACGGCGAGCAGCTCACCGTGCCGATCGGCACGCGGGTCGAACTCGGCGACGACGTCGTGCTCGAGGTCGTCGAGCGACCCGACGCGCAGGGCTGAGGCGCGGGCCTCAGCCGCCGTAGCGGGCCCGGAAGTCCGCGATGTCCTGGTCGTACGCCTCGCGCGCGGCGCGGTTACGAGCCGTGACGCGGCGCCCCCGGAGCGCGACGAGCGAGCCCCACCACACCGCGACCTCGCGCGCGATGATCGCCGCGATGATGACGAACGGCGCCTGCAGGCCCTCGCTGATCGAGTGCGACTGCGCCGCCCGCGACCACTCGTCGATGAGCGCGTCGCCCGCGGCGGTGCCGAAGTACACGGCGATGCCGACGACGAGGCTGCCGAGGATGTACGACCACCAGCCCGCGCGGTTGACGAGCAGGACGAGGAGCACGAAGACGACGGCGAAGAGGATGACCGGCAGGTAGAAGTGCCAGTCCTGGAGGAAGGCGACGCCGCCGCGGCCCGCGAGGTACTCGAGCAGCCAGCCGACCCCGACGAGGATGCCGCCGTAGACGACGGCGCCCGCGAGCGCGAGGAGCGCGCCGATCCCGCGGTTGCCGCGCCGGACGGGCGCCTGCGGCGCCTCGACGACGACATACTGCGGCGCGGCGTCGGCCGTGCCGTCCATCTGCCACTGCGCCGGCGGGACGGTGTCGGCGACCGGCTCCGCACCCACCGGGCCGGTCGCGGCGGACGCGGCCGCCGCCGCGGCGAGCGACTCGCTCGCCTGCGCCGCCGGATCGACGGTCTCGACCGTCTCGGTCTCGATGAGCTCGGCCTCGACGACCTCCTCCGCGGGCGCCTCGGTGGTCGTCAACGGGTCGGCGGGGCTCGCCGACGCCTCGTCGGCGGTCGCGCTCGGCTCGGCCGCGCCCGACGCGGCTGCCTCGTGCGGTTCGTGCTGGTCGTCGGCCATGACGCCTCCCGTGGTCGGATTTGGCGTCAGTCTACGATCCGGTGCCGCGGACGCGCCGTAGGCGGGCCGGGACTCCCGCGCCTAGCGTCCCTCGAGCAGCGCGACATCGGCCGCCTCGCGCGGCAGGAAATAGAGCTCGGCGACGAGGCGCTGCGTCGCCGCCTCGGCCATCGAGCCCGACACGACGAGGTAGATGCGCGGCGCGGCCGAGAGCCGGCTGATGACGTCGAGGGTCTGCTCGTGGCTGTCCGCGCTGAACTCGATCGACGCCGTCGCGACGACGAGCCCCGCCTCGCCCGCAGCGAGGAGCGCCTCGGGGGTGTTCGCGGGCGCGAGCCTCTCCGGCAGGACGGCGGCACTCGGCGTGCCGACGAAGGCGGTCGGCGCCGTCACCGCGACGCGCACGAGCGTCGCGCCCGCGCCGCCGACGATGCGCTCGAGCTCGCGATAGATCGCCGCCTCGTCGAATGCGTGGGGCAGCTGCGTCGTGAGGTCGCGCGCCTCGCGCTCGAGCGCCCCGACGTCGAGCTCGGTCATCGCGCGGATGTCGGCGGCGATGAGCTCGTGCTGCGCCTCGACGGCGGCGAGCTCGTCCTCGTCGGCCGCGACCGACGCGAGCACGGGCTGGACGACGAGGAACCAGCCGGCGGCGAGGATGCCGAGCACGAGCAGCACACCGACGACCTGCCAGAGGGCTTTCGCGTTCACGACTCGACCCCCTCGAGCGGCACGGCGGTGAGCTCTGGCGCGATCGACAGCGTCGCGGTCGCCGCCCAGCCCTCGACGAGTTCGACGGTGCGCATGCTCACCTCGGAGAATGCGGGGTCGGCGCGCATCCGGTCGAGCCACGCGTTGAGCTCCTCGAGGCGGGTCGCGTGGAGCACGAGCTCGATGACGCCGATGCGGGACGCCGTGAACGGCCCCGTCGACTGCTCGACCGGGGCGGTCGGCGAGTCCGCGGCGAAGTCCGCGGAGGTGACGAATGCGCTCGCCGGCAGTGCGTCGATCGCGGTCCCGATGATCTCGCGCCAGTCGAGCCGGTCGGCGAGGGGGATCGCGACGAGCGCGGCCGCCTCGCGGCTCGTGCGCTGCAGCGCGCGGATCTCGACGAACTCGGCCTGCTGCGCCTGCAGCTCCGTCGTGTGCTGCTGGGCGGCGGCGAGCGCGGCCTGCGACTGCGCGCGCAACAGCGTCGCGCCGACGAGCCCGGCGCCGACGAGCACGAGCGCGAGGAGGATGAGCAGCACGACGATGCGTCGGGTCGCCCGGACCGCCGCCCGCTCGAGCATCTCACGGGGCAGCAGGTCGGCGCGGGGCGTCGCGGCGATGCGTCGGCCCGTCGACTCGGCGAGGCTCATCGCGCGTCCTCCCCGCGGGAGCGCCGCCAGCGGGACGGCTTGGCGGTCGCGACGGGCTCCGGGCTCATCCCGCCGGGCATCCCGAGCACGGCCACCGCGTCGAGGGCGGGCCCAGGGACCGGGTCGGCGGCACGGGTCGCGTCGGGCGCTGCCGTCCCGGCCGGGGCAGGCACAGGAGCCGGCATGTCGGCCGGCATCCGGGGTGCGGGCGGCGCGTCAGGGGCGTCGAGCGGGATCGCCTCGATCGGGATGATCGGCGCCGCGCCCGTGCTGACGGGCACCGGCTCAGGCGGCGGCCCGCCCGCCGGGACGGGCACGGTC
>CAKUJB010000071.1 GCA_934661165.1 uncultured Microbacteriaceae bacterium
CACCGTTGCCATCCGCGTCAATGACGACCTCGGGGTCGACAAGACGCAACCAGGCACCGCCCGTCGGCGCGTGGAGAACCATCAAGCCGGTGTAGCCGAGGGTCGCCGAGCCATCAGACTCGACCTGCCCGATGCCGGCGCCCCAGTTCGCAGTCTTCCCCGTCGCGTCATACGACGCCGAGCCGCTGAACTGCTCCGCGATCGGCTTCGGCCGACCCATCGAGCCCGCCGTCAGGTACTGCGAGATCCCCCACGAGACACCCGCCTCATCGACGTTGCCGTCAACAACGACACTCGGCGCGGCGCTCACGGAGAAGAGCGAGAAGACCCGCGCGAGGGGCGCGATCGGCTCAGCCCTCTCGTCGACCGCCGCGGCCTCGTCCTCGCTCGCCTCGTCGTGCGTCGCCTCGTCCTCGGCGCCGGGCGCCTCGGTGTCGACGGATCCGTCACCCGCAGCGTCGTCCGAGCCCTCATCGCCAGGCTCCGCGTCGCCCTCGACCTCGCCAGTCGGTGCATCGGCGGCAGGCGCGAGCGCGTCGCCCGAGCCCTCGACGACGATCTCCTCGACTGGGATGACGGGCGCCTCGCCGTTCGCGGCCGCGGGGGCGGCGGCGAAGATCGAGCTGAGCACGAGTGCTGCGGACGCGACGACCGCCGCGATTCGGGACATGGGAGAGGACGTGCCTGCAGGCATGCGCATCGGGGGCTGCTCCGGGTCTCGCGGCGCAGAGCGCGCCACGGCAGTGGGATGTGATTAGGTAAGCCTAAGCTCAGTTAGCGAGCCTAGAGCGCACCCCGCCGACTTGTCAAAACTACGGTAAGGCTAACCTTCGTCTGATGCACGGTCGGGCCCCGAGGAGGACCGCGGAGCCCGGTACATCGAGCGATGCGGGATCCCCGCCTCCTCGTACTCCCCGCCGTAGACCTCGTAGCCGAGCCGCTCGTAGAGTCCGACGACATACGACTGCGCATGCAGCATCGAGGCCTCCCCCGCCGCGTCGAAGCCGGCGACGACCGGCAGCATGAGCCGGCGCGCGAGGCCCTCACCGCGCCGGTCGGCGCGCACCGCGACCCGGCCGACGGCCAGGTGGGCGTCGCGATGCTCGGCCACCGCATTCCTCAGCACCCGGAGATACGCCGCGACGCCCCGCTCGTCCTCGATCCACCAGTGCTGGGTGGCCGGCTCGAGATCGCGCCCGTCCATCTCCTCGTCATCGGCCTTCTGCTCCCACATGAAGACATCGCAGCGCAGTCTGAGGAATCCATAGAGCTCAGCGGTGGTTAGCTGGTCCCAGGTCCGCATGATCGGCTCGGCCACCAGCCGAGTCTATTGAGTGGGATACGACTCGACGAAAGACGTGATCGACATGGCCTATGACGTGCTCAAGACCGACGAGGAGTGGCGCGAGCTGCTCGGCCCCGACCGCTACGCGATCCTGCGCCAGGCGGCGACCGAGCGCCCCTGGACCGGGGAGCTCCTCGAGGAGCACCGCGCCGGCACCTACAGCTGCGGCGCCTGCGGCGCGGAGCTCTTCGACGCCGGGACGAAGTTCGAGGCGCACTGCGGCTGGCCGAGCTTCTACGAGGCGCTGCGCCCGGATGCGGTCGAGCTCCTCGAGGACCGGACGCACGGCATGGTGCGGGTCGAGGTCCGCTGCGCGGCGTGCGGCTCCCACCTCGGCCACGTCTTCCCCGACGCGCCGCAGACGCCGACCGGCGACCGCTACTGCATGAACTCGCTCTCGCTGCGCTTCACGCCCGCGAGCTGAGCCCGTCGCGCGCGGGCACCGCGGCGACCGCCATCGCGACGAATGCGAGGATCGCCCCCGCCACCTGCCACCCGTCGAGCTCGGTGCCCGGCAGCGGCAGCACGAGGTCGACGACGACGGAGGCCGCGAGCTGCCCGGCGATCATCGCGAGTCCGAGCACGAGCGTGCCGAGGCGGCGCACGCCGAACGCCTGCCAGCCGATGATCCCGAGCCCGAGCACGCCGCCGAGCAGCAGCCACGGCGCCGAGACCGTCGTCGGCCCCTGCCCGGTCACCGCCCAGCCGACGAGCGCGGCGAGGACGAGGACGATCGCCCCGCCGCCGAAGTTGACGAAGGTCGCGGCGACCGCGGAGCCGGCCTCCTCCCGGATGCGGCCGTTGATCGCCTGCTGCACGCCGCGGACCACGCCGTTGAGGAACGGGAGCAGGAGCAGCCACCACACCGCGGCCGCGCCGCCGAGTTCCGGCCAGGTGGCGACCGCGACCGCGACGACGACGAGGGCGGCCCCCGCGAGCCGCGGCCAGGTCAGCCCCCGCTTCGGCATTCCGAGGAAGCCGAGCCGATCGATCGTCACCGCCCCGATCGACTGTCCCGCGACGCCGACGACCGCGAAGAGCGCGATGCCGACGACCGGCGCGACGAGCCCCTGCGCGAGGACGAACACGGCGCCGAGCGTGCCGCCGGCGACCGTCCACCACGGCAGCCGTCCCGCCGCGACCTCGCCGAAGAACCGGCGCACGCCGCGGCGCACGCGCCCGTTGAGCAGCGCGAACGGCGTGATGACGAGGAAGCCGGAGCCGAAGGACCAGGCCGCCGCGTACCAGGCCGAGTCCTGCTCGACGGCGAGCCCCGCATTCATCCGGGTCTGCGCGATCATGAGCGCCCCGCCCGCGACGCTCAGCGCGACGAAGAGGAGGGTGGCCCACCGTGTGCCCAACGTAGACTTCCTCTCGCGCCCGCTTAGCTCAGCTGGTAGAGCAGCTGTCTTGTAAACAGCAGGTCGTCGGTTCGAGTCCGACAGTGGGCTCTGAGACTACGGCGCCGGGGTCGCGGTCGGCGTGGGCGTCGGGGCCGAGGTCTGCGACTCCTGGTACTCCTCGCCGAGCAGCTCCTGGATGAAGGTGCGCAGCGACGGGGTGTGCGACCAGTCGTACTGCGGCGTGAACCGCTGGCCGTTCACGTAGACCATCGGCGTGCCGAGGCCCTGGAACGTCGCGTCGCCGATGAGGTTCGGGAACTCCGCCTGGCTCGAGGCCGTGTTCGTGTTGTCGGCGATGAAGTTCTTGAAGTCCTGGTTGCGGATGCACAGCTCGGTCTCCGCCGAGCTCGACCCCGCCTGGCGGGCGAGCGAGATGAGCTCGTTGTCGTCGAGCCCGCTCGTGCCCTCCGCGGGCTGGTGCTCGAAGAGCAGCGCCATGTAGTCGAGCGCGGCGTTCGGCTCCTTGTCGGCGACGCAGGCAAGGGCGTTCGCCGCCCGGGTCGGGTACTTCGTGCCGAGCGAGTAGCGGTCGAGGATCGCGACCGGCACGACCTCGAAGGAGGCGATGCCCTGCTCGATGAGCGTCTGGATGTACGCCGCGTTGCCCTGGAAGTCCGCAGCGGTGCCCGGGAAGCCGGAGGCCTGGAACTCCGCGGCCGTGATGCCGCGCTCGAAGCGACCGCAGATCGGGCAGAGGAAGTCAACGAATGCCTGGATCTGGATCTCCGCGCCGGTCTCGGCCGCGACGCGCTCGGCCCCGTCGGCGAGGCCCGCCGTGCGGGCGACCTGGATGCCGCCGCTGCCGTTCGACTCGAAGACGACGCCGCCCGAGGCCATGTTCTGCGGGCCCGGGCCCTTCGGTCCGACGCTGTTGACGATGATGAGCGCGACGACGGCGACGGCGGCGATGACCGCGACGATGATGCCCCCCTGGAGCAGCACCTTGCCGGTGCGCTCCTTGCGCTTCGCGGCCTCGCGGGCGCGCTTCGCCTCCTCGCGTGCCTGCTCGCGACGCTCGTTCTTGGTCAGCCGACCGTTCTGTCCGTTGCTCAATTTCGCCCTCTCGAGTCGCCCAGACAACCTAGGCAGTCTAATCGTCAGTTCGCTGGGAGCCGCCGGACAGGGAATACTCGGATTCGTGGCCACCGTCACCTTCGATCAGGCGACCCGGATCTACCCGGGCGCCTCGCGCGCCGCCGTCGACCGATTCGATCTCCACATCGCCGACGGCGAGCTGCTCGTGCTCCTCGGCCCGCCCGGCTGCGGCAAGTCGACGCTGCTGCGCATGCTCGCGGGCCTCGAGGACGTGGACGAGGGGCGCATCTACATCGGCGAACGCGACGTCACCGAGGTCCCGCAGAAGGATCGGGACGTTGCGATCGCCTTCCAGAACTACGCGCTCTACCCCCATATGACCGTCGCGGAGAACATGGCGTTCGCGCTCAAGGTCGCCGGCATCGACCGGGAGGAGCGCATCGAGCGCGTCGCCCGCGCCGCGCGGCTCCTCGACCTCGAAGCCGTGCTCGACCGCAAGCCGAAAGCGCTGAGCGGCGGGCAGCGGCAGCGGGTCGCCATGGCGCGGGCGATCGTGCGCCAGCCCCAGGTCTTCCTCATGGACGAGCCGCTCGCGAACCTCGACCCCGTCGTGCGCGATCAGACGCGGGAGCAGATCCGCGAGCTGCAGCAGCAGCTCGGCATGACGACCGTCTACGTGACGCACGACCCCGCCGAGGCGCTCGCGATGGGCGACCGCGTCGCGCTCATGGACCAGGGCGTCCTCGTCCAGGTCGGCACGCCGCAGCAGCTGCTCGAGCACCCGGCCACCGCATTCGTCGCCGACTACCTCGCCGGGGCCCGCTGAATGCCCGCCGCGCTCGCGATCACGGCCGCGACCGCCGAGCCGGCGCTCCTCGACCTGCCCTGGCACCTGCCGCTCGAGACCTGGCCCGAGGAGACGATCGCGGCGCTGCCGAAGGGCATCTCCCGGCACGTCGTGCGGCTCGCGTACCTCGCGGACTACGTCGTCGCGGTGAAGGAGACGACCGAGGAGCTCGCGCGCCGCGAGTTCGAGGCGCTCAAGACGCTGCAGCGGCACGCGGTGCCGTGCGTCGAGCCGATCGCCGTCATCGCCGGGCGGCGCACCGCCGACGGCGAGGGGCTCGAGCCCGTGCTCGTCACGCGACACCTGCAGTTCTCCATGCCGTATCGCGCCGTGTACTCCTCGCAGCGGCTGCGGCCCGAGACGGCGACGCGGCTCGTCGACGCGCTCGCCGTGCTGCTCGCGCGGCTCCACCTCGTCGGCTTCTTCTGGGGCGACGTCTCGCTGTCGAACACGCTCTTCCGGCGCGATGCGGGCGCATTCGCCGCGTATCTCGTCGACGCCGAGACCGGGCAGTTCTTCCCGGCCCTCAGCGACGGGCAGCGCGAGCACGACCTCGAAATCGCGCGGGTGAACATCGCCGGCGAGCTCCTCGACCTGCAGGCCGGCGACCGGCTCGACGAGGGGCTCGACCCGATCGAGGTGGCCCAGGGCATCGTCGACAAGTACCACTCGCTCTGGGAGGAGCTCACGGCGCCGGAGCGCTTCGACGAGTCGGAGCGGTGGCGGATCAACCAGCGCGTCGAGCGGCTCAACGAGCTCGGCTTCGACATCGAGGAGATGTCGATCCGGACCGACGAGACCGGCACGACCGTCGTCCTGCAGCCGAAGGTCGTCGACGCCGGTCACCACTCGCGGCGACTGCTGCGGCTCACCGGACTCGACGTCGAGGAGAACCAGGCGCGGCGCCTCCTCAACGACCTCGACGCCTTCCGCGCGCGCTCCGGCCGACCGAGCGCCGACGAGGAGGTCGTCGCGCACGAGTGGCTCACGACCGTGTTCGAGCCCGTCATTCGCGCGATCCCGCGCGACCTGCGGGGCCGGCTCGAGCCCGCCGAGATCTTCCACCAGCTCCTCGACCACCGCTGGGAGCTCTCGCAGGACGAGGGGCGCGACGTGCCGCTGTCCGAGGCGATGACCTCGTACATCGACACCGTGCTGCGCCACCACCGCGATGAGCGCACCTTCGTCGGCCCGCCGACGACCGACGTGCTGCAGATCATCGCGGGCGAGGACAATGACGACTTCGACGTGACCGGTCCGGTCCGCGACTGGCGCGACCTCGTCTGAGCGACCTCAGGGCGTGCGGCGACGCAGCCGCCGAGTGCCGGCGGGTTCGCCGAGCACCGTCACCGAGCCGGAAGCGATCCGCTGCACGCCGACGATCGAGCGCAGCAGCGTCGTCTTGCCGCAGCCGGATGGGCCGAGCAGTCCGGTGATGGTGCCGCGCGGGATCTCGACGTCGAGCCCGTCGAAGACGACCGTCCGACCGCGGCGCACGTGCAGGTCGCGCACCGTGACCGCGGGCGTCGCGCCGGCGCCGTCATCGCTCGCCACTGGGTCAGTATGCGCCTCGTGGCCGACGGCCACCTGTCGCGCCAGCGGGCTGCTGCCAGAGGTCAGCGGAGGAGCAGCTGCTGCAGCTCCGCAACGGTCTCGTCAAGATGGTCCCGCATGGCTTCCGCTGCAGCGCCAGAATCGCGCTGGCGAATCGCTTCGATGAGCCGAGCGTGACCGCGAAAGCTGCTTTCCATCCCGAACTCGTACGAGATCACGTCTGTCGACGTGAACATCAGAGCCCGAGCGTCCTCGATGGCGCGCTCCAGCGGAAGATTGCCTGCCGTACGGGCCACTGCCAAGTGGAAGGCGGTGTCCGCTCGCCGTGACTCATCCTTCGACGTGGCTGCGCGCAGCGCGACCTGCGCGGCAACCATGTCCGCGATCTCCTCATCGTGCGCCCTGACGGCAGCGAGCGCAGCGGCGGCCGGTTCAAGGATCCGCCGGAATTCGAGAAGCTCGAAGAGCTCATCCTTCCGCGCACGCACCTCCCGGCGCAGCTGTTCCGCATCCACCTGCTGCTCGATCACCGGGAGGGCGCGGACCTGACCGATGCCTGGGATTCGCTGGGCCCGCTGGAGGGGATCGATCGGCTCAGGGCGCTCGACCAAGTCGAGCTCAGCCTGCACGAGCTCCTTGACA
>CAKUJB010000072.1 GCA_934661165.1 uncultured Microbacteriaceae bacterium
AGGTAGGCGCGCGCCTCGCACACCCGGCCGATGGGGCTCTGCCCTGCGGCGCGCGCGACGGCGCGGCACTGCGAGCGGGCGCGCTGGTGCTCGTGCTGCTCGAACGCGACCCGCGCCACCTCGTAGAGCGCGGCGGCGTCGCCGCGGCGGAGGCGCGAGGCCCGCTGGAGCTGGGCCTGCGCCTCGCGATAGCGGCCGGCCTCGAGCATCGCGCGGCCGAGCGCGAGCTGCGCGTCGTAGTCGCGGGGGGCGGCGCGGGCGGCCGTCCGCAGCCCCTCGAGCGCCGACTCCTGGGCGGTCGCGGGGGCGTGCGCGAGGAGCAGCAGGCAAGCGGCAAAGGCAGGGAGAAGCTGGTGTTTCACGGGAGCCTCATGGACGGCGCGAGCCGCGCTCGATTCAGTTCCCTGACGGTAACAGAGCCTCGCGGAGGGCGCTCGAAACGGCGTTTGCGGGGCTATCCGGCGCAGAGTAGGGTGCGCCGCGTGCAAAGGCTGGTCTCGATCTTCTCGCTCCTCGCGCTCGCCGCGGCGCTGCTGCCCGGGTGCGGCGGCGCCAACCAGCAGCGGGCCCTGAGCTACGGCGAGAACGCCCGCCGCAGCTACGAGAACGCCTTCCAAGCCTTCGAGGATCGCGACTGCCTGACGGCCGATCCGCTCTTTCGCCGCATCCGCCGCGAGTACCCGTACAGCCGCTACGCCGCGCTCGCCGAGCTGCGCATCGCCGACTGCCACCTGATCCAGAACCAGTTCACCGAGGCGATCCGCGCGTACCGCTCGTTCGTCCGCGCCCGCCCCGCGCACGCGGACGTGCCCTACGCGCACTACAAGATCGCCGAGTCCTACTACCGGCAGATCCCGACCGACTTCTTCCTCTCGCCCCCGCCCTGGGAGCGCGACCAGGCGCCCACGCGCTCCGCGCTCCGCGAGCTGCGCCAGTTCATCCTCGACTACCCCGAGAGCGAGCACGTCGACGAGGCGCGCGACATGGTGCGCCAGGCCCTCACGCAGCTGGCGCGCCACGAGCTCTACGCCGCCGAGTTCTACCTCGGCAACGATCACCCGCGCGCCGCGATCGGCCGCCTCCGGCACCTCCTGAGCGTCTACGAGGGCTCGGGCATCGAGCCGCAGGCGCTGCTCCTGCTGGGCCGCGTGTACCTCCACATGCGCGAGGTCTCGGATGCCCGCCGCGCGTTCGAGGAGCTGGTCGAGCGCTTCCCGGAGAGCGGCTACGCCGAGCAGGCCCGCTCGTTCCTGCGCCAGTTCGAAGGTTAGGCCACGACCCAGCAATCTTGCGGTCGGGCCAGAACGACCGATACCATGGGCACCGCATGGACGAGCGCACCAAGCAGCTGTTGTCGCTGGGCCGCGAGCACTACGACAAGCGCGAGTTCGAGAGGGCCGAGCACTACCTGCGTCAGGTGCTCGAGCGCGACGACGCGCGCTTCGCCGACGTCTACAACATGCTTGGCGTGATCCACCACGATCGCGGGCGCTTCGAAGAGGCGCAGGGCTGCTTCGAGGAGTCGCTCTCGATCAACCCGAACTACACGGAGGCCGCGCTCAACCTCGCGGTCACCTACAACGATCTGGGTCGGTACGACGAGGCGAAGAAGATCTACAAGGCCGCGCTCTCCCGCGGTGAGGACGCGCCGGGCCAGCTCGATCCCTTCATCAAGGGCAAGATCGCCAACCTCCACGCCGAGGTCGCGCAAGCCTACGTCGACGCCGGCATGCTGCCGGACGCGATGCACGAGCTGCGCAAGGCCATCCTGCTCTGCCCGACCTTCTCGGATCTGCGGCTGCGGCTGGCCAACCTGTACCGCCAGCAGGGCGATCTCGACGCGGCGCGCTTCGAGCTCGAGGAGGCGGTGGACGCGCGTCCAGCGTTCGTCCCCGCGCACATCGCCCTCGGCGTCGTGCTGCTCGCGCTCGGCGACAAGGACAAGGCGCTCGTGCGCTGGCGCCGCGCGCTCGAGATCGACCCGGAGAACAAGGCCGCGGCGATGTACGTGCGGATGACCGAGGGCATGCAGGACGGCAGCGTCGAGTAGCCTCGTCGGACGAATCTCCTGCTCGTCTCTCGGATGCCGGGCTGGATCGGGTTTTCCCCCGATGCAACGCGGTCGGGCCTCTGTCATCGTCAGTGACCTGGAGGCGTGCATGCGACGAAGCTTGGTGTGGGCGTGCGTGGGGATCGCCGGGGCGCTCGCGTCGGGGTGTGACTGCAGCGGGAACCTCCACGCCGAGGAGGGGCCGTGCGACGTCGCGCCCGAGGTGCGACCGGAGGCGTGCGGTCAGCCGTGCTCCTCGCTCGAGCCCTGCCCGGGCGGCTTCTACTGCCACGCGACCGGGGTGTGCACGGCCGACTGCGAGCCGGAGAGCGGAGCCGGCTGCCCGGCCCCGGCGACCTGCACCGCGTCGGGCATGTGCCTCTCCCCCGACGGCGGCGTCGCGATGGACGCCCGCCCCCGCGCCGACGTGCCGGGCTGCGCGAACGTCAGCGTCGCCACCCGCCGCGTCACCCCGACCGTGGTCCTCGTCGTCGATCAGTCGAGCAGCATGACCGCGGGCTTCGGCGACAGTGACCGCTGGAATTCGCTGCGGGACTCGCTGATGGACGAGCCGGACGGGCTCGTCTCGTCCCTGCAGTCGCTCGTCCGCTTCGGCCTCGCGCTCTACAGCGCCGAGCAGCCCGACGACGACGAGCCGGTGCCGGGGATGTGCCCGCTCATCACGTGGGTCGAGCCCGCGATCGACAACCACTCGGCCATCGACGACGAGTACCGCGGCGCGCGGGTGATCGACGAGACGCCGACCGGCGAGAGCCTCGATGCGGTCATCGATCTCGTCACCAACATCCCGGACCCGACCGACGACCCGATCATCTTCATCCTCGCGACGGACGGCGAGCCCGACACCTGCGCGCAGCCGAACCCGCAGGAGGGCCAGCCCGAGTCGCTCGCGGCGGCCGCCCGCGCCTTCGGGCTCGGCATCCGCACGTACGTCATCAGCGTCGGCCGGGGCACCGTCTCCGCCGAGCACCTGCAGGACATGGCCAACGCGGGCCTCGGCCGCGGCGCCGGCGATCCGGACGCGGAGTACTGGGTGGCTGGCGACGACGCGGGCCTTCGCGACGCGCTCCTCTCGATCATCGGCGGCGAGCTCTCGTGCGTGGTCGAGCTGAACGGCCGCATTCAGGATCTCGACGAGGCCTGCGGCCCCGAGTCGAGCGTCGTGCTCGACGGCACCCCGCTCACCTGCGGTGACGAGAACGGCTGGCGCATCATCGACGAGGACCACATCGAGCTCCTCGGCGACGCGTGCGAGCAGTTCCAGAGCGGCCCCGGCGTCCGCCTCGAGGCGACCTTCGCGTGCGGCGTGATCCTGATCTGATCCTTCAGAGATCGATCGTGACCCGGCCGTGATCGGTGCGCGACACGGTGGCCGGCGTGTAGCGCCTCGAGGAAGCTCTGCGCTGCGCGAGCGTAGAAGGGGCTCTGGAGGTGTCTGGATGAGGAGAATCGAGCTCGCGCTGCTCCTGGCAGCGCTCGCGATCGGCTGTGACGGCCCGAGGACCGGCGATGACGCGGGCCAGCCGTCCGCCGACTCGGGGCCGGGGGCGGACGGAGGTCCGATCGTCGCGCAGGACGGCGGGCGCGACGGAGGGGAGATCGTCGATCCGGACGGGGGTCCGACGTGCACGGACGCCGACGAGGACGGCTACGGCGAGGGCTGCGCGCTCGGGCCGGACTGCGACGACTCGAGCGCGGCGATCAGCCCGGCCGCCGCCGAGACGTGCAACGGAGTGGACGACAACTGCGACGGCGCGACCGACGAGGACCTCAGCGCGCCCAGCTGCGAGCACACCGAGGGTGTCTGCGCCGGCGCGAGGGCGCGGTGCGGCGGCGCGGGCGGCTTCCTCGCGTGCGACGCGACCGACTACGGCGCGGACTACGAGGAGGCCGAGGTCGCCTGCGACGGGCTCGACAACGACTGCGACGGCACGACGGACGAAGGCTGCACCTGCACCGATGGCGACACGCAGGTGTGCGGCTCCGACGTCGGTGCGTGCATGGAGGGCACCCAGACCTGCGCGGATGGCGCATGGGGCGCGTGCACCGGCGCCATCAGCGCGATGGGCGAGGTGTGCGACGGGCTCGACAACGACTGCGATGGCCCGGTCGATGAGCCGGGCGATCTGACGCCGCCCCTGTGCCCGCTCCAGCTCGGTGTCTGCGCAGGGAGCGTGCGCACCTGCGGAGGCGTCGCGGGGTGGGTCGCGTGCGCCGGCATCGCGAGCTACGGCGGCGACTACCAGGCCACCGAGTCGCTCTGCGATGGGCACGACAACGACTGCGATGGCGTGACCGACGAGGGCTGCACCTGCGTCGATGGAGCCACGCAGCCCTGCGGCAGCGACGTGGGCGCGTGCATGGCCGGCACTCAGACCTGCACCGCCGGCTCGTGGGGCTCGTGCGCCGGGGAGATCGCGCCCGCCGCCGAGACCTGCGACGGCATCGACCAGAACTGCGACGGCATGACCGACGAGGGCGTGGTCGGCCCGGCGTGCGCGCTCACCTTGGGCGTCTGCGCGGGCTCGCGGCAGCCCTGCAACGGCGCGAGCGGCTTCGGCGCGTGCGGCGCGGCGCAGTACGGCGCGCGCTACCAAGCCGTCGAGAGCAGCTGCGACGGCTTCGACAACGACTGCGACGGGACGGCCGACGAGGGCTGCACTTGCGTGGACGGCACCACGCAGGCATGCGGCGAGAGCGCCGGCGTGTGCGAGCGCGGCACCCAGACCTGCGTGGCGGGCGAGTGGGGCGCGTGCACGGGCGGCGTGGAGCCGGCGGCCGAGCTCTGCAACGGCCTCGACGACGACTGCAACGGCGCGTCGGACGATGCGCTCGAGGCGCCGGCGTGCGCGCTCACCCTCGGGGTGTGCGCCGGGACCACCCAGACCTGCGGTGGCGCGAGCGGTTGGGCGGCGTGCGACGCGAGCGCCTACGGACCGCGCTACCTCGTCAGCGAGGACGGCGCGACCAACGAGGCGGCCTGTGACGGGCTCGACAACGACTGCAACGGGACGGTCGACGACGGCTGCCTCTCGGTGCCGGTCGTCAACACTGCCGCCGACGAGGTCTATCCGGACCTCTACCATCGGCACCTCGTCTACCTGCAGAACTTCGACGGCAACTGGGACGTCGTCTTCGCCAACCTGGAGACCGGCGAGACGCGCCGCCTGACCACCACGGCGGTCAACGAGTCGCAGCCGCGGATCTACGGCAACCACGTCGCGTTCATCCGCGAGGACGTGGTCACCGGGGGCGCGATCGTGCCGCACGCGATCCTCCACGATCTCACGGACTCGTCGGAGACCGAGCTGCTGCCGGGCCAGCAGGCCAACAGCGTCGACATCGCAGGCGGCCTCGTCGTCTTCGATGCGTGGAACGGGACCTCGTGGGAGCTCTACTTCCACGACATCGCGATGGCCTCGACCGACACCGTGTTCACGGAGCCGACCGCCGCGAACGAGGTGCTGCCCTCGCTGCGCGGCCACCGTCTCGCGTACCTGAGCGACCAGACCGGCCGAGCTCTCACGCAGGTGCTGGACCTCACGACCGGGACTGTCACGACGCAGACCCCCACCTCGAGCAGCATGCGCGGCCAGGGCGCGCCGATCGTCGACTACCTCGTCCTGGGCTGGACCGACAATCGCTACGTCACGTCCACCACGCCGCTCACCCCCATGGACGATCTGGACATCTTCGCCGCGGTCTTCTCGGCGTCAGGTACGCTCCCCGTGTACCCCGGCGAGACCTCCATCACCGGCGCCGCCAACGCGCAGGTCCTGCGCGACGTCGACGGCGCGACCTTCGTGTGGGGCGACTACCGCAACGGGAACTGGGACCCGGCGTTCGGGGGCTTCGGCGCGGAGACCCTGATCTCCACGCATCCGGCGACCCAGGCCGATCCGACCATCAGCGGCAACATCATCCTCTGGGAGGACAACCGCTCCGGCAACTACGACATCTACGGATCGGCGCTCACCGCGGCGACGCCCGTCGAAGGCGATCTTCGGATCATCGAGATCCTCGCCGATCCGGCCGCTGACGTGAACGGCGACGGCACGGCGAGCACCACCCAAGACGAGTTCGTCGAGGTGCAGAACGCGACGGGGATCGCGCTCGACATCTCCGGGGTGACCCTGAGCGACGCGACCGGCGTGCGACACACCTTCTCGGAAGGGACGGTGCTGCCGGCGCTCGGCGTGGTCGTCGTCTTCGGTGGAGGCTCGACCGGCGAGACCACGCTCTTCGGTGGCGCGCGCGTGCAGATCGCCTCGAGCGGTACGCTCGGCCTGAACAACACGGGCGACACCATCACGCTGCGGGCAGGCGGGACGCCCATCACGCAGGCGACGTACAGCGGCTCGATCGCCGATGGCGACCAGTCGATCGTGCCGGACGCAGCGGGCACCGGCTGGGTCCGTCACTCGACGATCCCGGGCAGCATCGGCGCGCAGTCGCCGGGCACGAGCGAGCGCGGCTTCGGCTACTGAG
>CAKUJB010000073.1 GCA_934661165.1 uncultured Microbacteriaceae bacterium
GGTGACCCCGTGCTCGCCGGGCGCGGCATCGGCGTCGCGGCGGATCGCACGGACGACGCGAGCCCGTCGGGGATCGCGCTGCTCGCGGACGCCGCGGAGCGCCTCGCGGCGATCGGCGTCGACGACTGCCGCGGCCTCGCGGCGCGACTGCTCGCCCGGAGCGTCGCCGCGGCACTCGAGCGGCCGAGCGGCTACGGCGCAACCCTCGCCGTCGCCGCGCGGCTCACGGCACCGCCCGCGGAGCTCGTCGTCGTCACCGATGCCGGGGGACCCCTCGTCGCGGCCGCCCGCGCGTGGTCGCGCCCCACCCGCACCCTGGCGATCGTCACGCCGGAGCAGGCGGCGGCGTTCGCTGCGGCGGGCTTCGCGCTCTTCGCCGAGCGCGGCATGCGCGACGGCGCCCCGACCGCCTACCTGTGCTCCGGCGGTGTCTGCCGCCTGCCGACGACCGATCCCGCCGACCTGCCGGTCTGAGCCCTGGTCAGGGCTTCGGGCTGCGGGCGTCGTAGGCGCGGAAGCCCGGGTTCGCGCGCATGAGGATCCAGATGAGCAGCATGATCGCGATGCCGCCGAGGATCGGACCGGCCCAGAGGCCGAGGAGCACGGCGAGGAGGCCCGTGACCATCTCGCCCACCCGCGGCCCGCCGGCGACCACCACCGTGAAGATGCCCTGCATGCGTCCCCGCATCTCGTCGGGCGCCGCGACGAGCATCATCGTCGAGCGGAAGATCGCGCTCACCTCGTCGCTCGCGCCCGTGCCCGCGAGCGCGAGCGCCGCGAGCCCGAGCCCGAACCACGACACCTGGGAGATATCCGGGCCGACCTCCCCGAGCCAGCCGAGGAGCCCCGCGACGATGACGAGGCCGAAGAGGACGGTGCACGCACCGAAGACGATGATCGCGCGGCCGATCGCGACGCCGTGATGGTGCACGCGCGCGACGGGTCCGCTGAGCATCCCCGTGAGGAAGGTCCCGACCGCCATCGAGGCCGTGAGGATGCCGACGGTCACCGCGCCGCCGCCGAGCACGCTCGCCCCGAGTGCGGGAAAGAGCACGTGGGGTCGGCCGAAGCCCATCGCGATGAGGTCGACGATGAACGACATGCGGATGTTCGGCGCGTGCCGGAGGAAGGCGAAGCCCTCGATGAGCGAGCGCAGCCCCGGCCTGGCCACGACGCCGAGCGGCGGCAGCCGGGGCAGGCCGACGACGCCGATGAACCCGGCGGTGAACAGCACGGCATCGACGGCGAAGGTCACCGGGAAGCCGAACGCCGCGATGAGGACGCCCGCGACGAGGGGCCCGACGGCGATCTGCAGCCCGAAGGTGAGGCCGTTGAGCGCCGCCGCCCGCGAGACGAGGTGCGTCGGCAGGATGCGCGGGATCGCCGCGGACCGCGCGGACATCGAGATCGTCGTCGTCACCGCATTCACCGTGGTGACGAGGTAGAACGGCCAGAGCTCGGCACGCCCGCCGCCCGGCTGCAGCAGGGCGTCCCACAGCGTGAGGCCGAACAGCGCCGCGGTCGAGATCCAGGACACGACGGCCGTCCAGATCGCGACCGTGCGCCGGTCGAACGCGTCGACGACCATCCCGCCCCACAGGCCCGCGACGACCATCGGCAGCAGCGACACCCCCGCGACGAGCGAGACCATGAAGGTCGCGAGGTGCTCGTCCATGGTCGTGATCGCGATGTCGAAGATGACGAGCCCGACGGCGGTCATCGTCATCCAGGCGCCGATGCCGGAGATCGACTGCCCGATCCAGAGGCGGGCGAATGCGGGGCTCGCCTGGAGCGGCGACAGATCGACGAATGTGCGGCGCGGCGCCGGCGCGGGGCTGGGGGAGTCGGGTGCCGGCACGGCGTCCAACTCTAGTGCGCGGCCGGGAATGCCCCGGCCGCGTGACGGGTTGCCCTGGGCATGACGCAGCCCATCAAGATCGACATCTGGTCCGATATCGCCTGCCCGTGGTGCTACATCGGCAAGCGGCGACTCGAGACCGCGGTCGAGGGCTTCGACGGCGAGGTCGAGGTCGAGTACCACTCGTACGAGCTCGCGCCGGACACGCCGGAGGACTTCGCCGGCTCGCACGCCGAGTATCTCGAGCAGAAGGGCTTCCCCGCCTCGCAGATCGGCGACATGCTCGAGCGCGTGAGCGCCGTCGCCGCGAGCGTCGGGCTCCACTACGACTACGAGGCGAACCAGCCGACGCGCACCCTCAAGGCCCACGAGCTGCTGCACTTCGCGAAGGCGCACGGGCGCCAGGCGGCGATGAAGGAGCGCCTCATGTCGGCCTACTTCGTCGAGGGCGAGCACGTCGGTCGCATCGACGACCTCGTCCGGCTCGCGGAGGAGGTCGGGCTCGACGGCAAGGCGGCGCGCGCCGCCCTCGTCTCGGGCGAGCACGCGGCGGCCGTGCAGGCGGACATCCAGCAGGCTGCGGCCTATGGCATCCGCGGCGTGCCGTTCTTCGTCATCGACGGCAAGTACGGCATCTCCGGTGCTCAGGAGCCCGCAGTGCTCCTCGGCGTGCTCAACGATGTGGCGAGCGGGGCGGCAGCGGCTCGCTGATGTCGGCGACCGTCGCCTCGAGGGCGGCGAGGAGCGCGTCGCCGTCGACGAAGAGCGAGGCCCCGTGCTCGCCGGCCCCGAGCGAGACACGATGCCCGCGGATGCCGGTGTCCGCGTAGACGGGCCAGGCCGTCGTCGCCCCGAGCGGCGTGATCGTCCCGCGCTCGTAGCCGGTCGTGGCGAGCGCCTGGTCGGCGTCGGGCAGCTGCAGTCGATTGACGCCGACGACCGCGCGGAGCTTCGGCCAGGCGATCTGCCGATCCCCGGGGATGAGTGCGAAGAGGTAGGTGCCGTCGGCGCGCTTGACGACGAGGGACTTCACGATGTCGGCCGGTGCGATGCCGAGGAGCGTCGCCGCCTCCTCGAGCGACCGGGCCCGCAGCCCCTCCCGCAGCTCGATCTCGAGTCCGCGGGCGGCGGCGTCCGCGATCACTCGCTCCCTGCCCGTGCGCATGCATCCACAGTACGGTCTGGGAGAATCGAGCACATGCCCGCCACGATGACCGCGCCCGCGCTGCGCATCGGCCCGATCGAGCTCGACTCGCCGGTCGTGCTCGCGCCCATGGCCGGCATCACGAACATGCCGTTCCGTCGGCTGTGCGCGGAGTACGGCGACGGGCTGTACGTCACCGAGATGATCACCACGAGGGCGCTCGTCGCCCGCAACCCGAAGACGATGCAGCTCATCGCGCACCACCCCGACGAGCAGGTGCGCAGCATCCAGCTCTACGGGGTCGACCCGACGACGATCGCGGAGTCGGTGCGCATCCTCGTCGCGGAGGATCGTGCCGACCACATCGACCTCAACTTCGGCTGCCCCGTGCCGAAGGTCACGCGGAAGGGCGGCGGCGCGGCGCTCCCGTGGAAGACGGACCTCTTCGCCGCGATCCTCCGCGCGACGGTCGAGGCCGCCGGCGAGGTGCCGGTGACGATCAAGATGCGCAAGGGCATCGACGACGACCACCTCACCTACCTCGAGGCGGGGCGGATCGCGGAGGACCTCGGGGTGCAGGCCGTTGCGCTCCACGCCCGCACCTGCGCGCAGCACTACTCGGGGCACGCGGACTGGTCGGCGATCGCCGAGCTCAAGGCGGCGGTGACCTCGATCCCGGTCCTCGGCAACGGCGATGTCTTCGACGGCGACGACGCGCGCCGCATGATGGCCGAGACGGGGTGCGATGGCGTCGTCGTCGGTCGCGGCGTCCTCGGCAAGCCCTGGCTGTTCAGCGAGCTGCAGACGGCGCTCACGGGCCAGGGCTCGGGCAAGCTCGAGCCGGATCTCGGCTACGTCGCACGGGCCTTCCGGCGTCACGCGGAGCTCACGGTCGACTTCCTCGGCCACGAGAGCCGTGCCTGTCGCGACATGCGCAAGCACGTCGCCTGGTACTTCAAGGGCTACCCGGTCGGGGGCGAGACCCGTGCGCGGCTCGCGAACGTCGACTCCCTCGCGGACGTGGACGCGGCGCTCGCGGAGCTCGACTGGGACGCGCCCTATCCCGGCGACGCAGCGGAGGGCGAGCGCGGCCGGCAGGGCGGCCCGAAGCGGCCGCACCTCCCCGAGGGCTGGCTGGCGACGCGGTCGCTCAGCGCGAGCGAGCGCGATGGGCTCACCGAGGGTGAGGGCGACACGAGTGGGGGCTGAGTCGGCCGCGGCCTCGCGGGAGTGGCCGATCACGCGCGGATACGCCGAGCCGGACATCGAGCGGCGCCTGCCCGAGGAGCACTACTCGCGGCGCAGCGAGTTCGCGCGCGATCGCGCCCGCGTCCTGCACTCGGGCTCGCTCCGGCGCCTCGCCGCGAAGACGCAGGTGCTGTCGCCCGCCGCCGGGCTCGACTTCGCGCGGAACCGCCTCACGCATTCGCTCGAGGTCGCGCAGATCGGTCGCGAGCTCGGCACCGCGCTCGGGCTCGACCCCGACGTCGTCGACGCCGCCTGCCTGAGCCACGACCTCGGCCACCCGCCGTACGGCCACAACGGGGAGCGCGCGCTCAACGACTGGGCCGCCGACATCGGCGGCTTCGAGGGCAACGCGCAGTCGCTGCGCGTCCTCGCCCGGCTCGAGCCGAAGTCGATCGGCCCCGACGGGACCTCCTACGGCCTCAATCTCACGCGCGCGAGCCTCGACGCCGCCTGCAAGTACCCGTGGTCGCGGCTCGACGCGGTCGCCGACGCCGGCAGCGGCCGGCAGAAGTTCGGCCACTACGCGGAGGACATCGAGGTCTTCACCTGGCTGCGCGAGGGCGCGCCGACCGGGCGCCTGTGCATCGAGGCGCAGGCGATGGACCTCGCCGACGACATCGCCTACTCCGTCCACGACTTCGAGGACGCGATCGTCGAGGGCTACATCGAGGTCGGCGAGATCGCCAGCCGGGCCGATCACGGCGCGCTCATCGAGGGCGCCCTCGACTGGGTCGGCGACGAGTTCGACGCCGACGAGCTCGCGGCGGCATTCGACCGGCTCGACCGGCTCGAGCCGTGGCCCGAGCACTGGGACGGCGGCCGGGCCGACCGGGCGCGGCTCAAGAACCTCGCCTCCGCGCTCATCGGGCGGTTCGCGGGCGCGGCCACGCGGGCGACGCACGCCGCCTACGCGTCCGCGCAGCTCGCCAGATACGGCGCCGACCTCGTCGTGCCCCGTGCAGTGAGGGCCGAGATCGCCGTGCTCAAGGGCATCGTCGGCTCCCGGGTCATGGCCGCCGCCGCCCGCCAGCCGCTCTACCGGCGGCAGCGCGAGGAGCTGCAGCAGCTCGCCCAGGTGCTCCACGAGATCGCGCCCGCCCACCTCGATCCGGATTTCGCGACGGACTGGATGAATGCGCGGGACGACGCCGGTCGGGGGCGCGCCATCGTCGACCAGATCGCGAGCCTCACGGACCAGAGCGCCCACGCCTGGTGGGGGCTGCTCGCCCGACGGTGACCTCGGCGGTCCCGCCTAGGATGTGCGCATGGCTGGCCTGATCCGTCGCTCGGACATCGACGAGGTCAAGTCGCGCACGAACATCGCCGACATCATCGGCGAATATGTGACGCTGCGCAGCGCGGGGGTCGGCTCCATGAAGGGGCTCTGCCCGTTCCACGACGAGAAGAGCCCGAGCTTCAACGTCCGCCCGAGCGTCGGCTCGTTCCACTGCTTCGGCTGCGGCGAGGGCGGCGGCGTCATCGACTTCCTCATGAAGATCGACCATCTCACGTTCCCCGAGGCGGTCGAGCGGCTCGCGCAGCGCGTGGGCGTCGAGCTTCACTACGAGGAGGGCGGCGGGCCCGCGGGACAGGCGGGCAATCGCGCGCGGCTGCTGGCGGCGAACGCCGCCGCCGAGCAGTTCTTCATCGCGCAGCTCGCGACGCCGGAGGCGGCGCCAGGACGGCGGTTCCTCGGCGAGCGCGGCTTCGACCCTGCCGCCGCGCAGCACTTCGGGATCGGCTTCGCGCCACGCGGCGGGGCCCTCGGACGCCACCTCCGGCAGCTCGGCTTCACGGAGGAGGAGCAGCTCGCCGCGGGGCTGGTGGGCAAGGGCGAACGAGGCGAGCTCTACGACCGCTTCCGCTCCCGGCTCATGTGGCCGATCCGCGACACGACGGGGCAGACCGTCGGCTTCGGTGCGAGAAAGCTCCTCGACGAGGACCAGGGCCCGAAGTACCTCAACACCCCCGAGACGGCCGTGTACAAGAAGTCGCAGGTGCTCTACGGCCTCGATCTCGCGAAGCGGGACATCGCGCGCCAGCGGCAGGTCGTCGTCGTCGAGGGCTACACCGACGTCATGGCGTGCCATCTCGCGGGCGTCACGACGGCGGTCGCGACGTGCGGCACGGCCTTCGGCGTCGAGCACATCAAGGCGGTGCGCCGCGTCATGGGCGACAGTGCCGACGGGGGGCTGCAGGCCGCTGGCGAGGTGATCTTCACCTTCGACCCCGACGAGGCGGGCCAGAAGGCCGCGAGCCGGGCGTTCGCCGAGGAGCAGCGCTTCG
>CAKUJB010000074.1 GCA_934661165.1 uncultured Microbacteriaceae bacterium
GATCCGCCCGTCGAGGAGGGTGCCGCCGAGGTCGTCCGCGCCGGCGCGCAGCAGAACGCCCGCCGCCTCGGGGCCGACGCGCGGCCACGGCACCTGGATGTGCCGGATGCTCGCGCCGAGCATGAGCCGGGCGACGGCGAACATCGCGCGGTGCTCGTCGATCGTCGAGCGCCCGCGCTGCAGCGGGATGCCCCAGCCGGGCAGCGGCGCCGGGACGAGCTCCGTGAAGCCGCCGTGCGCCTCCTGGATCTCCCGGAGTCGTCTCAGGTGCGCGATCCGGTCGCCGCGGGTCTCGATGTGGCCGTAGAACATGCCGGAGGAGGTCCGCACGCCCGCCGCGTGCTCGGCGCGGATGATCTCCTCCCAGCGCTCGACCGGGAGGTCGCCCGGCGCGACGGTCTGCCGGATCGACTCGGACAGGATCTTGAGCCCCGTGCCGGGCATCGTGTCGACCCCCGCCTCGAGGAGCGCGCCGATCGCGCGCCCGAGCCCGAGGCCGCCGCGCTCGGCGAGGTCGTCGACGTCGGCGGGGCGGAATGCGTGGAGGTGGATCCCCGGCGCCGTCGCCTTCACGATCCGCGCCATCTCGAGGTAGCCGCTCGGGTCCTCGCTCGTCGGGATGCGGCCCTGGATGCAGATCTCCGTCGCACCGAGCTCGACGGCGTCGGCGACGATCCGCTCGAGCGCCGCGGGTCCGAAGGTGCCGGGGTCGCCGTGGTCGCCGAGGGCGCGCCAGCCCGTGCTCGTCACGTTGCGGTTGACGACCATCGTCACGACGTCGCCGGCCTGGTGGCGCCTCGCGGCATCCGCCTCGGCGACGAGGTCCTCGAGCTCCTGTCCGGAGGCGAGGAGCGCGACCTCGAGCTCGGCGTCCCGCCAGCCCGGCGTCCCCGACGGCCGCAGGAATGCGTCGGACACGGCCGCGGCGCCCTCGCCGCTGGCGGTGCCCGCGTCCCCCGCGCCCGCCGAGCCCGCGCCGTCGCGACCTGTCGCGTCCATCCCCGGCCCCCGCATTCCTCCCGATGCCGTCCCGGTCGCCGCGAGCCCATCCTCGCCCGCGAGCGCGAGGACGGCCGGACGGAGATCCGGGTCGATCCAATCCTGCCCGAGGACGTACTCGGGGTGCGCGGTGAGGCGCTCGCGGAGCTCGAAGCCGCCTGCCGCGGTGAGTGCGGCGAGCGAGGCGATCTCGGGCCAGGGCCGCTCGGGGTTGACGTGGTCGGGGGTGAGCGGCGACACGCCGCCCCAGTCGTCGACGCCGGCGGCGAGGAGGGCGGCGCAGCCCTCGGGGTCGGAGAGGTTCGGCGGCGCCTGGATGCGCGCGCCCGCCCCGAGCACGAGCCGCGCGGCCGCGACCGCCGCGAGGTACTCCTCGGTGTCCGCGTCGGGGGCGTCGCGCATCGGCGTGCCGGGCTTCGCGCGGAAGTTCTGGATGATGACCTCCTGCACGTGGCCGTGGCGCACGGCGAGGTCGCGGAGAGCCAGAAGCGACTCGGCGCGATCGGCGAGCGTCTCCCCGATGCCGATGAGGAGCCCCGTCGTGAACGGGATCCGCAGCTCGCCGGCGTCCTCGAGGACGCGGAGGCGGACGGCCGGCTCCTTGTCGGGCGAGCCGTAGTGGACCTCACCGGGCTCGGACCAGAGCCGCTCGGAGGTCGTCTCGAGCATCATGCCCATCGAGGGGGACACGCGGCGCAGGCGCGCGAGCTCGTCGCGGGACATGACGCCCGGGTTCATGTGGACGAGCAGGCCGGTCTCGGCGGTGACGCGCCGTGCCATCGCCTCGAGGTAGTCGATCGTCGACGCGTAGCCGTGCCGGTCGAGCCACACGCGCGCCTCCGGCCACCGCGCCTCGGGCCGGTCGCCGAGCGTGAAGAGCGCCTCCTTGCAGCCGAGCGCCGCACCCTCGCGGGCGACGCGGAGGATCTCGTCGGGCGACATCATGACGGGCTTGCCGAGCTTCAGCAGCTGGCCCGGGGTGTCGACGAACGTGCAGTAGTGGCAGCGGTCCCGGCAGAGCGTCGTCACCGGCACGAAGACCTTGCGCGAGTACGTGATGATGCCCGGCCGCCCCGCTGCCGCGAGCCCCTCGTCGCGCAGCGCCGCGGCCTCGGCCATGAGGGCGGTCAGCGCCGCGCCCCGGGATCCGAGCATGCCCACGACGGCGTCGACGGCCGACCCGTTCGACGCCCGCGTAGCTCGGGTGAGCGTCATCGGGCCAGCGTACGCCGCAGGTCGCGGGGGTCCGAATCGGGGGCGGCGCATTCGTGCATTGACGCAGCAGGTCGGCTGCGCGACACGAGGACGGATGCGCGACAGCAGGACGAATGCGCGGGATCCGTCCTGCGCTCGCGCATCCGACCTGCTGAGGTGCGGCGCGGCGTGCTCAGCCGTCCCCGGCGTCGCGCGCCGCGCGCCGGGCCGCCGCCGGCAGCAGCACCGCCCCGAGGACGGCCGCCGTGAGACTGCCCGCGAGGACCGCGAGCTTCGCCGCCGCGGCGCGCGGGTCGTCGGGGAAGGCGAGCTCGGCGATGAGCATCGCGACCGTGAAGCCGATCCCCGTGAGCGCCGCGATCGGCCACAGGTCACGGAGCCGCAGGCCGTCGGCCAGGCGCAGCGGCGTAACGGCGGTCAGCAGCGCGGCCGTGCCCATGACGCCCGCGACCTTGCCGGCGAGCAGGCCGAGGCCGACCCCGAGGAAGACCGCGGTCTCCGCGGTGCCGAAGGCTGCGGCGTCGATCTCGACCCCGGCCGCGAAGAAGGCGAAGACCGGCAGGACGACGAGCGTCGACCACGGCAGCACTCGGGCGAGGAGGAGGTGCGTGCGCGGGGCCCGCTCGATGTGGATCGCGGTCGCGGGCACGCTGAGGCCGAGCAGCACACCGGCGATCGTCGCGTGGACGCCGGAGGCGTGCATCGCGGTCCACGCGATGAGCGCGAGCGGGACGAGGCCCCACCATGGCGCGCGCCGGCTGCGCACGAGCCAGGCGAACGCGCCGATCGCGACCGCCGAGACGAGGAGCCAGCGCGCGTCGATCGTCGCGGTGTAGGCGACGGCGATGACGGCGATCGCGAGGAGGTCGTCGACGACGGCGAGGGTGAGGAGGAATGCGCGGAGCGCGAGCGGCAGCCGCCTCCCGAAGACGGCGAGGATGCCGACCGCGAAGGCGATGTCGGTCGCGCTCGGGATCGCCCAGCCGCGTGCCGACCCGGGCTCGCCGGCGATGAGGACGACGGCGAGGAAGACGAGCGCGGGGCCGAGCATGCCGCCGATCGCCGCGGCGACCGGGACCGCGGCCGTCCTGGGGTTGCGCAGTGAGCCGGCGGCGAACTCGTGCTTGAGCTCGGCCCCGACCGCGAAGAAGAAGATCGCGAGGAGTCCGTCGGTGACCCAGTGGGCGACGTCGAGGCGGAGCCCGAGTGCGTCGGGGCCGAGCTCGAACCCCGCGAGCGACTGGAAGCCGTCACGCCACGGGGAGTTCGCCCAGACGAGGCCGAGGATCGCGGCGCCGAGCAGGAGGCCGCCCGCGAGCAGCTCGTTGTCCGCCCACACGCGGAAGGCACTGCCGGCGAGGCGGCGGGCCACGCGGGTCCGGAGCATGAGCTCGGTGCGTCGCCGACGGCCGCGTCGCTCGCCACCGGGGGCGGGCGTCGGTGCTGCGGGCGGCGGGGTCTCGGGCACGGGCGGCTCCATGGTCGGTGCGCGTCACCGCGTCGTCCGCGGCGGCCGACCAGACTTCCCGGCACCCCGGATCGAGCCTAGCCGCCCGCCGGGCGCGATCCCGCGCCTCAGCCCAGCGCGGCCGCCGCGTCCCCGAGGGCCCCGTCGAGCGCCTCGAGCATGAAGCCGAGCTCGTCGGCGGTGATCGTGAGCGGCGGCGTGATCATGAGGGCGTCGTTGTAGCCGCCCGAGGCCGCGTAGATGATGAGGCCGCGGTCGGCGGCGGCCCGGGTGACGGCGGCGGCGACGGAGCCGAGCGGCTGGTCGTCGCGGCGGACGAGCTCGACGCCCTGGAGCAGCCCGATGCCACGGGTGTCCGCGATGATCGGGTGGCGCTCGCGCAGCTCCCGGAGTCGCGCGGCGAGCACCTCGCCCGAGGCGGCGGCGAGCTCCTCGACCCGCTCCCGTCGGCTCACCTCGAAGACGGCGAGCGCGGTCGACAGCGACAGCGGGTTGCCGGCGTAGGTGTGGCCGCCGAGGATGCGGCCGGAGCCGTCCTCGAGCGCGGAGAGCACCTTGCGGCTCAGCAGCGTCGCCGCGACAGGGGTGTAGCCGGCGCCGAGGCCCTTGCCGAGGCTGACGATGTCGGGCTTGACGCCCCAGTGGTCGGCGGCGAGCGGCTTGCCCGTGCGGCCCATGCCCGACATGATCTCGTCGGCGATGAGGAGCACGCCGAACTCGTCGCAGAGCGCACGCAGACCCTGCAGGTAGCCGTCCGGCGGCGTGTTCGCCCCGAAGGTCGCGCCGCCGACGGGCTCGACGAACACGCCGGCGAGCGTGTCCGCTTGGGTCGCGATGACCTCGCGCGCGCCGGCGAGGAGCCGGGTGGCGTACTCGGCCTCGGTGAGCCCCTGACCGTCGAGGAATGCGTGCGGCGTCGGCAGCTTCGGGAAGTCGAGCGCGAGATCGCCGAGGACGACGCGACGGGTGTGCCCGGACAGCGAGAGACTGCCGAGCGTGCTCCCGTGGAAGCCGAACTCGTGCGAGAGGAACCAGTGCCGCTGCGGCTGCCCGATCTCCCGGAAGTACTGCAGCGCGAACTGCATCGCCGCCTCGTTCGCCTCCGCCCCGCTGTTGACGAACCAGGCCCCCGCGTAGCCCGTCCACTCGGTCAGCTGCCGGGCGACCTCGTCGGCCTCCGCGCTCGTGAACGCGCCGCGGTGCGTGTACGTGACGCGCGACGCCTGCTCGGCGATCGCCGCGACGACCTCGGGCCGGCTGTGCCCGATGTTCACGACGACGGCGCCCGAGCTGCCGTCGAGGTACCGCTTGCCGTCGGTGTCGTAGAGCCACACGCCCTCGGCGTGCGAGATCGTGCGGAGGTCCGCGTTGAGCTGGTTGTGGATGAGGGGGGATGACATTGCTAGAGGACCGCCTGAATGAATTCTCTGGTTCGTTGATGAATGGGGTTGCCGATGATCTGCGACGGCGGACCGGTTTCGACGATGGTGCCGTCCGACATGAACACGACGCGATCCGCGACCTGCTGCGCGAATCCCATCTCGTGCGTGACCACGACCATAGTCATGCCGCTCTCGGCGAGGTCGCGCATGACGGCGAGCACCTCGCCCACGAGCTCGGGGTCGAGCGCGCTCGTCGGCTCGTCGAAGAGCATGAGCTCCGGATCCATGGCGAGCGCGCGGGCGATTGCGACGCGCTGCTGCTGCCCGCCCGAGAGCTGCGAGGGGTAGGCCTGCGCCTTGTCGGCGAGCCCGACACGGGCGAGCAGCTGGTGCGCGCGGTCGACCGCGGCGCGGCGCGGAAGCCGCCTGACCCCGACCGGCCCTTCGATGATGTTCTGCAGTGCGGTCATGTGCGGGAACAGGTTGAAGTGCTGGAACACCATCCCGATGCGCTCCCGCCGCTTGCACACCTCGCGCTGGGACAGCTCGTGGAGGCGGTTGCGGTCCTGCCGATAGCCGATGAGGCGGCCGTTGATGCGGATGATGCCGCCCTCGATCGACTCGAGGTGGTTGAGCGTTCGCAGCAGCGTCGTCTTGCCTGAGCCTGACGGGCCGATGAGGCACACCACCTCGCCGCGTTCGACAATGAGGTCGACATCGCGGAGGACGTCGTTGTGCCCGTAGCGCTTCGTGACCCCGATGGCCTCGACGGCGGGCACCGCGTGCTCGGTGGCGACCGCGGTGGCGGATTGTGCGGTCATCGCTTCACCCCTCTCCCGAGACGGCGCTCGAGGAAGTACTGCCCGATGCTCGCGACCGACACGAGGATCAGGTACCAGAACACGGCCACGGCGAGCATCTCGATGACCCGGTAGCTCGTCGCCGAGATGTTGACGACCTGAGTGAGCAGATCGCCGCCCGCGATGACGGAGACGAGACTCGTCGCCTTGATGAGCGTGACGAACTGATTGCCGAGCGGCGGGACGATGACGCGCAGCGCCTGCGGCAGCACGATCCGTCGCGTGGTGCGTGCGCGGGTCATCCCGAGGGCCGAGGCCGCCTCGATCTGTCCTGTTGGGACCGAGAGGATGCCGCCTCGGACGATCTCCGCGATGTACGCCGATTCGGCGAGGGCAAGCCCAAGCACTGCCGCGGTGAAGGGTGCGACGATCTGGTTCGTGGGGATCGAGAAGAATGCGATGTCGGTGAAGGGGATGCCGAGCGTAACATTCCGGATGATCAGGCCGATGTTGCCCCAGATGAGCAGCTGCACGAGGACCGGGACGCTCCGGAACACGGTGATGTAGACGGTGGCGATCGTCTGGAGCACGCGGTTC
>CAKUJB010000075.1 GCA_934661165.1 uncultured Microbacteriaceae bacterium
CGCCCCGGCTCCGGCGGCACCCGCCCCTGCGCCTGCCGCTGCGGCACCCGCCGCTGCCGCGCCCGCGCCCGCGCCGGCTGGGGAGCCGGAGGCCTCCGGCTACCTCACACCGATCGTCCGCAAGCTCGCGGCCGATCTCGGCGTCGACGTCGCGACGGTCACCGGCACCGGTGTCGGCGGCCGCATCACGAAGGACGACGTCGTCACCGCCTCGCAGCGGAGCTCGGCGCCTGCGCCGGCCGCTCCGGCTGCCGCCGCCCCCGCAGAGATCTCGCCGCTGCGCGGCACGAGCGCGCCGCTCTCGCGTCTGCGCAAGGTCATCGCCGAGCGCGCCGTGGTGTCCATGAACTCGACCGCGCAGCTCACGTCCGTCGTCGAAGTCGACCTCACGGCGGTCGCCAACTACCGCGACCGGGTGAAGGCGGACTTCCTCGCGAAGACGGGGCACAAGCTCTCCTTCCTGACCTTCTTCGCAGTGGCCGCCACCGAGGCCCTCGCGCAGTACCCGATCATCAATGCGCGGGTCGAGGGCGAGAACATCGTCTACCCGGCCGGCGAGAACGTCTCGATCGCCGTCGACACCGAGCGCGGCCTGCTCACCCCGGTGGTGCGCGACGGCCTCGGCAAGTCGGTCGCCGAGTGGGCGGCGGCCATCGCCGACCTCGCGGAGCGCACCCGCACCAACCAGCTCAAGCCCGACGAGCTCGCCGGCGGCACGTTCACGCTGACGAACACGGGCTCGCGCGGCGCGCTCTTCGACACGCCGGTCGTCTTCCTCCCGCAGTCGGCGATCCTCGGCACGGGCATCGTGACGAAGCGTCCGGCGGTCGTCGAGGTGGACGGGCAGGAGGCGATCGCGATCCGCTCATTCGTCTACCTCGCGCTCTCGTACGACCACCGCATCATCGACGGGGCCGATGCCGCACGCTTCCTCGGCGCGGTGAAGTCCCGCCTCGAGACGGGCGATTTCGCGGGCGTGCTCGGCATCTGAGCCGCTCCGCCCTCATGGCGCGCCCGGCGTCGGATCGGCGCCGGGCGTCGTCACTGGTCGCGGCTCCGCGGCGAAGTGGTCACGCACCTCCCAGCCGTCCGGGACCGCGACGAGCACGAGCTGCTCGATGCCGCGCGGCCCCTCGATCTCGACGATGAATGCGCCGCCGAGCGCATCGCGCACGGTCGCCGTCCCGCTCGGCGTCGGGGTGGCAGTCGTCTCGGCCGCGGGAGGCTCGGCGGACGCCACTGGGGTCGGGGATCGCTCCACCGCCGCGACCTCGGACGTCGCGGCGACCGCGCCCGTGCCCGGGGCGACCGGCAGCGCGATCACGGCGAGCAGCGCGGCGGCTGCGACCGCGGCGGGGATCCAGAATCTCGCTCGCACGCGCCGGATCCCGGTCCACGCCCGTGCCGCGCGGGTCAGCGCCGCACGGCCCAGGCCGACGGTCAGGAGCCTCGGCGGCGCGGGCTCCCCCGGGTCGGCAGGCGCGGCGCCCTCGCGTCCGGCCGCGGCGAGCATGACCGCGCCGAGCGGCTCGCTCGCCGCGATGGCCACGGGCTGCGGCTCGGCGAGGTCGTAGCAGCGATCGAGGAAGCTCGGAAACCAGGACGACCCACCCGGCCGACTCGCGCCGAGCCAGGCAGCGAGACGATGCCAGGAGGCGTCGCGGTCCCGCTCCGGGATCGAGGCGAGCACCACGAGGGCGAGCGCCGCGAACGCCGCGCAGTCCGCGGCACGGCCCGCGGCCGTCACCGGCCCGATCTCCGCGGCCCCGAAGCCGAGGAGCACGGGAGCGCCCCGGCGATCGAGGCCAACGGCGGCGAGGCGCACGCCGCCGTGCGTCACCCCGAGCTCATGCAGCCGCGCGAGCGCCTGCGCGATCGGCACGAGCACGGTCACCGCGGCGCCCGGGTCGAGCCCGCGGGCGAGCACGGCGGGCAGGTCGTGCGGCACCGCGTCGAGGATGAGGAACGGCGTGCCGCTGCCGATCGCGACGACGTCCCGCAGTCGCACGACGTGCGGGCCTCGCGCCCGCCACAGCGCCTCCGCCTCGCGCGCCGCACGATCGGCGCCCGACCCAGCTCGGATGAGCTTGAGCGCGACGCGCTCGCCGTCCTCGGCGGCAGCGGGTGCCCCGAGCCAGACCTCCGCGGTCGGGCCTGCGCCGAGTCGGCGCAGCAGCCGATGCCCACCGATGATGACCCCGGGTCCCCACTGATCTGGCTGGTCCATCCCGTCATCCTGCTCGCGCGCGGCATCCGGTGCCCATGACCGCCGCGGGACCGGTGGAGGACGGCCGCGGCGGCCGGCCTGTGGAGGAATCGTCGAGTGCGCCGGCGCACCGTAAACTGGGCGGCATGGCCCGGACGACCAACGCCGCTGCGGCGCGCACGCCCAAGGAACCCGGTCGGCTCAAGCAGATGTGGCAGGTCCTCCGGATGACCATCCGGTACGACTCGCTCGCACTGCCCCTGCTGATCGGCGCATTCGTCCTCCCGGTGCTCGCGGGCGTCATCCTCGCGCTCGTCCTCACGCCCGGGCAGTGGCTCGGCATGACGCTCTACATCGTCACCGGCGTGCTCGCCGGCGTGCTCCTCGTGCTCATCGTCCTCGGCCGACGTGCGGAGAAGGCGGCGTACGCGCAGATCGAAGGGCAGCCCGGCGCGGTGAGCGCCGTCATCCAGACCTCACTGCGCGGCAGCTGGATCGGCGACTCGATGCCGGTCGCGGTGAGCCCGAAGACGCAGGACGCGGTGTACCGCATCGTCGGCAAGGGCGGCATCGTCCTCATCGCCGAGGGCCCCGCGAGCCGGACCGGGAAGCTCATCGACGAGCAGCGCCGCATCGTCAAGCGCATCGTGCCCGAGGCGCCGGTCGGCACACTCCAGGTCGGTCCCGACCCCGACTCGGTGCCGCTCCACCGCATCCCCGCCTCGCTGCGCCGCTTCAAGCGCGTGCTGCGCAAGGCCGAGGTCCGGCAGATCTCCGCGCGGCTCGAGTCGCTCAACAAGACGGGGAACCTGCCGATCCCGAAGGGCATCGACCCGCAGCGGGTGCGCGCGCAGCGTCCCCGATGAACACGGGTGACACGGCGGCGTAACACTTTCGAAACGTCCGGGGCCTAGCCTCGGTGGCAGTGCAGTCAGCACCGCCACCGCATCGATGGAGTCCCAGCCAATGTCCAAGCCCCTGTTCAAGGATGCCTCCGAGGTCCTGAGGTTCATCAAGGACACCGACGTCAAGTTCCTCGACATCCGCTTCACCGACCTGCCCGGGGTGCAGCAGCACTTCAACATCCCCGCGTCGACCGTCGATGAGGACTTCTTCGTCAACGGGCAGCTCTTCGACGGCTCCTCGATCCGCGGCTTCCAGACCATCAACGAGTCGGACCTCCAGCTCATCCCGGACATCTCGACGGCGGTCATCGACCCGTTCCGCTCGGAGCGCACGCTCATCCTCGTCTTCGACATCTTCAACCCGCGCAGCGGCGAGGTCTACCACCGCGACCCGCGCCAGGTCGCGAAGAAGGCCGAGAAGTTCCTCGCCTCCACCGGCATCGCCGACACCGCGTTCTTCGCCCCCGAGGCCGAGTTCTTCATCTTCGACGACGTCCGCTACGAAGTCTCGGCGGGCCGCTCCTTCTACGAGGTCGACTCGTCCGAGGCGGCGTGGAACAGCGGCCGCGTCGAGGAGGGCGGCAACCTCGCGAACAAGACCCCGTACAAGGGCGGCTACTTCCCCGTCTCCCCCGTCGACCAGCACGCGGACCTCCGCGACGACATCTGCCTCAAGCTCATCGATGCGGGCCTCGAGGTCGAGCGCAGCCACCACGAGGTCGGCACCGCGGGCCAGGGCGAGATCAACTACAAGTTCGACACCCTCGTGCGCTCGGCGGACGACATCCTCACCTTCAAGTACATCGTCAAGAACACCGCGCTCGAGTGGGGCAAGACCGCGACGTTCATGCCGAAGCCGCTCATGGGCGACAACGGCTCGGGCATGCACACCCACCAGTCGCTCTGGCTGGGCGGCAAGCCGCTGTTCTACGACGAGGCCGGCTACGGCGGGCTCTCCGACATCGCCCGCTGGTACATCGGCGGCATCCTCAAGCACGCCGCCTCGCTCGCCGCCTTCACGAACCCGTCGGTCAACTCGTACCACCGGCTCGTCAAGGGCTTCGAGGCGCCGATCAACCTCGTCTACTCGGCCGGCAACCGCTCCGCCGCGATCCGCATCCCGATCACCGGCACGAACCCGAAGGCGAAGCGCATCGAGTTCCGCGCGCCGGACTCGTCGGGCAACCCGTACCTCGCCTTCGCCGCGCAGCTCATGGCGGGTCTCGACGGCGTGCTCAACAAGATCGAGCCGGCCGACCCGATCGACAAGGACCTCTACGAGCTCCCGGCGGAGGAGGCGAAGCTCATCCCGCAGCTGCCGACCTCGCTCGGCGAGGCGCTCGACGCGCTCGAGGCCGACAACGACTACCTGCAGGCCGGCGGCGTCTTCACCCAGGACCTCATCGACACCTGGATCGACTTCAAGCGCACGAAGGAGCTCCTGCCCTTCGCCCTGCGGCCGCACCCGTACGAGTACGAGCTCTACTTCGGGGTCTGATTCCGGGAGGCCCTCAGAGCCACACTTCCGGTCTCTGAGCCCAGCAATTTACTGAGCCCCAGGCGGCAGTTGCCGTCTGGGGCTCAGTGTACCTCTGGACGTTTACGGACGGCTACGGGGAGTAAACGGACAGGTTTTCGGACAGCGCAAATGGCCGCTTCGACATTGGTTCCTCGCTATACATTGACGCCATAGAGTGACTCGATGCCTACGCCGCGAAGGCACATACGACGCGCGCGGGCAAGCAGAGCAGCTCACCCGGCCCCGGACGCGAGGACTTCAGCGCACTTCGATGAGCAGTAACATGAGCAGCATCAGCCACTCCGGTCTCTCCTCTTCGGTTGTCCAGGCGCTCGCTCGCCGCACGCCGAGCAGGCACGGCACCGCGTGGAACATCACTGAAGGAAGTGTGCGCTGAGCTGACTACTCGGCAGGCAGCGCCCTCACGAGCGCCTCGATAACCTGCTCGAATCGTTCGAGCGTCGCCACGGAGAGTCCCTGGATTGACCGGTCGAGGTTGCGCAGGAACACCGCGGCGACGTGGCCGTGGTTGAACTCCTTGCCGATCTTGCGCGTGATCCGCGCGACGATCCGGTCCTTGCCGGACAGGTCGGAGAGCTTGAGGCTAACGCCGTATGCCTCGTTATAGAACGCGAGGTACTCGCCGGGCTCAAAAAGATCCTCGATGTCAGGCGTCGGCGGGGTCGCATAGTTGTCGAGGCTGATGACCCTCGCCGCATCGAGCCGCCCGCGCTTGATCGTGTTCTCGATCTTCTGCTTGTCGGAGCTGCCGTCCAAGAGCACGACCACATCGAGCTGCCCTCCGAGCAACGCAAGGAAGGTGGGGATGTTGGTTGCACCGCCAGCGGGGAGCAGACGAGCGGACTCGGGAATGGAAGCGCGACCGAGAGACGAGAGGTGATCCGAGATGGTGCTGAGGTAGATGAAGTCGGACACGCCCTCGATGAGGATGTTCCGGTTGCCGATGAATAGGTTGTGCGCGATGTCGTAGCCAAGCGCGGCCTGGAGCGGGAACAGCGTGTCCGGGTCCTTGACGACTCCGGCATCGGGAATGACCGCTGAGCCGAGATCGGGCCCCTGATCCTCCACGATGCGGACCTGATTGAAGTGCGGCGTCTGGACGAGGAACGGCGAGTGCGTCGAATAGAGCACCTGACGGTCGGTGGCTAGCCGGGACTCGATCGTGTTCAGAAGGTCGATCTGCGCGCGTGCATGCAACGAGAGACCCGGCTCGTCCAGCAACAGGATGAGATTCTTGTCCTTCTCGAACTCAAGGAACGACGCGAGGAACGACACAAACCACTGGAAGCCAGTGGAGCGGCGGTCCAGGCTGCTGCTGAAGTCGTGCCGCGAGTCCTCGACTCGAAACTGGAGATACCGCTTGATGACCGGCGCTGCCGTCCGTGGGTCGGTTTCGACCTGATCCTCGATGCGGACCGCAAGTTTAAGGTGATGGAGCCTGACCCGCTTTTCCGGACTGAATCGGCCTGGGTTTCGTTCCGTCCTGTGATCAAGGATGGACACGATGAGGAAGTACTCGCCAGACATGCGGCA
>CAKUJB010000076.1 GCA_934661165.1 uncultured Microbacteriaceae bacterium
CGCTGTTCAGCGCGACCGGAACCATCCTGACCAGCCGGTCCCGGACCAGCCAGGTAGACACTCACAGATCGCCTCGACCGCGTCGGCGACCTCGTCGATGAGGGGATGCCCCGCCTCGAGCTCCCCGGAGGCGAACTGGCCGCCCTCCCAGGTGACGGTCGGCGGGTGATCCCGCAGCCACGGATCGGCCGCGGCCGCCTCCTGCACCGCCTGCTCGAAGGCGGCGCGCGCGTCGGCGACGTCCTCGCCGAGCATGACGCCCATCCGTCCCTGCGCGACGAGCAGATCCGGGACCGAGCTCGCCCAGTCCCCTGCCGCCACCGTGCCGACCGAGATCCCGTAGGGCATCTCGTACTCGCCGAAGCGCGGGTCGACCTCGGCGTTGCGGCGCGCCTCGAGCTGCTGGAGCGCCCGGAAGACCGGCCAGAACGCCTCGAACGCCGACACCCCCGAGAGCCGGGTACTGCCGTGGGCGGCCCGCCCCGGCACGCGGATCGTGAAGGTCAGCGCCCCGGCGTTGGCGACGAGGAGCCGTCCGCTCGTCGGCTCGGTGATGACCGCGACCTCGCCGCGGTGCCCTCGGCGCATCGTCGCGAAGGCGCCGAGCCCGCCGTCCTCCTCGCTGACGACCTGGTGGATCGCGAACGGCCGCTGGATCGTGATACCGGAGGTGAGCAGGGCGCGCGCGACCGCGAGGTTGGCGGCGACCCCCGCCTTCATGTCGACGGTGCCGCGCCCGTAGATCGTGTCGCCGGCGATCCGCCCGCTGAAGGGGCCATCATCGCCCCACTTCTGCAGGTCGCCGACCGGCACGACGTCGATGTGCCCCCTGGAGGATGAGCGCCGGCTCACCCCGGCGCTCACGCCGACGAGCCCGTAGCCCTCGGCGCGCGGCGCCTCGACGCCGGGATAGTCGGGGTCGGCCGCGAGCGCGTCGAGGTCGAGCTTCCACAGGTCGACGTCCATCCCGAGGTCGCCCAGCTCGCGCGCCATCTCGTCCTTCAGCTCCGACTCCGCGTCGGTCCCGGTGACGCTCGGCGTGCGGACGAGGTGGACGACGTGCTCGACGAGCGCCTGGGTGTCGAGCGCCTCGAGGACGCGGTGATGCGCAGGGGTGAGGGTGTCGCCGGTCGTCATGAGCGCATGATGCCGGAGCCCGGTGCCGGCGGGCGCGTCACGTGAGCAGGAGGGCCCCGAGCCGGCGGCGGGCGCCGAGCATCCCCAGCGTGCCGAGGGCGAGCAGGTAGACGACGGAGACGAGCGAGGCGAGCCCGACGGTGCCCGTCGTCAGCTCGCGGCACAGGACGACGCCGCGGTAGAGCGGGGTCGCCTCGATGAGCCAGCGCACCGGTCCCGCGAAGGCGTCGATGGGGAAGAACGTGCCGCTGAAGAGGACCATCGGCATGAGCAGCAGGGAGATGAATTCGAAGTCCTGCCACGACTTCATGTAGGTCGTCGCCCACATCCCGACCCCGGCGAAGGCGTAGCCGATGAGCAAGCAGGCCGGGAGCGCGAGGAGCGCCCACCACGACGTCGCGTAGCCCATGACGGCCATGATGAGCAGGAAGCCGCCTGCGTAGATCCCGCCCCGGATGAGGGCCCACGAGGTCTCGGCGACGGCGACGTCACCGGTCGTCATCGGGGTCGCGAGGATCGCGTCGTAGAGCTTGGCGTACTTCAGCCGCATGAAGATGTTGAAGGTCGAATCCATCACGGCGCCGTTCATCGCCGACGTCGCGAGCATCGCCGGGGCGACGAAGTGGGCGTAGGGGATGCTCCGGCCGCCGACCTCGATGCCGTGGATGAGTGCACCGACACCGATGCCGATGGAGAAGAGGTAGAAGACCGGCTCGGCGAAGCCGGTGAGGAAGACGACCCACTCGCGCTTGTAGACCAGCGCGTTGCGGGCGACGAGGCGCCAGGCGTTCATCGCGTGCCCCTCACGTGACGAGCCTGTTCGTCAGGCGGCGCACGGACCACCAGGTGCCGACGAGCCCGATGAGCAGCAGGTAGGCGACGTGCGCGGCGGCGGCCGAGGTGAGTGGGTGCCCGAGCATCGCCGTCCGCGCGAGCTCGACGCCGTGCCACAGCGGGTTGAGCGCGGCGAGCCACCGGACCGCGGCGGGGGCCGCATCGAGGGGGAAGAACGCCCCGGAGAAGAGGTACATCGGCACCTGGACGACGCGATAGATCACCGCGAAGGCCGAGTCGTGCCGCAGCCCCGCCGACAGCCCGAAGATCACCGCGGCAAAGGCGAATCCGACGAGCGCGCAGGTGAGCAGCGCCACGAGCGCGCCGGTCCACGAGGCGAAGACGCCGAAGAACGACAGCGCGAGCATGAAGATCGCGCACGTGAGCGTCACCCGCACGACGATGGCGGACAGGTGCCCGAGCACGACGTCGACGACCCGCAGCGGGGTGGCGATCATGCCGACGTACGTCTTGTCCCACGTGACCTTGCCGTAGACCGGGTACGTCGCATCGCCGAAGGCCAGCAGCATCGCCTGTCCGGCCAACAGCCCGGGGGCGACGAAGTGCAGGTAGGAGGGGGCGCCGCCGACCCCGGGTGTCGAGGCGTCGACATACCGCCCGAGCAGGAGGCCCATCGCCGCGACGTAGAGCAGCGGGGTGATGAAGGCCGTCGCGAAGCCGCCGCGCCACGTGCGCCGGGCCGCCGTCGCCCAATAGTCGACCTGGCGGCCTAGCGCGGCGAATACTCCGGCCGGCGCGCTCGCCGCCTCGAGCTCGACGCTCTCCCGGTCGTCCCGGTCCTCGCGCACCTCGCCCTTCGCTCGGGTGGCCATCAGCAGACCGCCATTACGTGCACCGCCATCAGTCGACCAACGTCCGGCCGGTGAGGTGAAGGAAGACGTCCTCGAGGCTCGAGCGCCGCACGAGCGCGGTGACCGGCTCGAGGTCGCGCGAGTGCACCGCGGCGAGCGTCGCCTCCCCGTCGTCGGTGTAGAGCAGGAGCCGATCGGGGAGGACCTCGACGCGCTGGGCGACCGGCATCACGCGATCGGCGAACTGGGCGTGGTCGACGACCCCGAACCGCAGCTCGGCGACCTCCCGGGTCGAGTAGCGGCGGATGAGCTCCTGCGGCGAGCCGTGCGCGACGATCTGCCCGCCGTCCATGACGACGAGCCGGTCGCAGAGCTGCTCGGCCTCGTCCATGTAGTGCGTCGTGAGGATCTGGGTGACCCCGGCCTGCTTGAGCCGGTAGAGCTGATCCCACAGCGTGTGCCGCGCCTGCGGGTCCAGGCCGGTCGTCGGCTCGTCGAGCAGGAGGAGGTCGGGGGCGTTGACGAGCGAGCGGGCGATCGTGAGGCGACGGCGCATGCCGCCCGACAGCTCCTCGACGCGGGAGCCGGCCTTGTCGGCGAGGCGGGCGAAGGCGAGGAGCTCGTCGGCGCGTTCGCGGACGTGGGCACGGGAGAGGCCGAAGTAGCGGCCGTAGACGGTGAGGTTCTCGCGGACGGACAGCTCGGTGTCGAGGGTGTCGTCCTGCGGGCAGACCCCGAGACGCGCGCGGATCCGCGGGCCGTCGTGGGCCGGATCCATGCCGAGCACCTGGAGGCTGCCGCCGGAGATCGGGGACGTCGTCGCGATCATCCGCATCGTCGAGGACTTGCCCGCGCCGTTGGGCCCGAGGAAGCCGAAGACCTCGCCCCGGCGCACCTCGACATCGATCCCCTGGACGGCCTCGACCGCGCCGAACCGCTTGCGCAGCTCCCTCGCGCGCACCATCACCTCCGTCACCCGACGGACGCTATCCCAGCGCAGCGGGGCTCTTCGCCGGTCGGCCGTTTCTTTACGACCTCCTGGCAGAACCGTTGCCAGATCGCCACATTCGCGGTCGAAGTCACTCTTGCGACAGTGGTGCTCCCACCCTTGCCACGCGGCCACCGGAGCACGAAACGAGCGACGCCCGGCCTCGTGCGAGGCCGGGCGTCGCCGGAAGGAGAAGCCGTCTACTAGCTCGGGACGAACAACAACCCCGGCAGGTAGGCGACGAGCAGGATGACGATCCCCGCGAGCGCGTAGAAGAGGAGGAGCTTCTTCGTCGTGTCGACGATCGACACCCGCCCGATGGCGGCCGAGATGTACAGCGTGGTGCCGACCGGTGGCGTGTAGAGACCCATCGCCAGCGTGACCATCATGATCATGCCGAGGTGGATCGGGTCCATGTCGATGGCCTTCGCGAGCGGCATGAGGACCGGCGTGAGCAGCAGGATCGCCGGCGCCATGTCGAGGAACATGCCGACGAGCAGCAGCAGGACGACGATCGCCAGGACGATCATGGGGCGGGAGCCGATGTTGTCGATCATGAGGTGGCTCAGCGCCTGCGGAGCCTCCTGGATCGTCAGCAGCCAGGCCATCGCCGAGGAGAACATGATGAGCAGCAGCACCACGGCCGAGGCCGCGGCCGACTCGGTGATCGCTCGGACGAAACCGGCCCAGTTGAGGTCGCGGTACATCGTCACGCGGATGAGCAACGCGTAGACCACAGCGAGCACCGAGACCTCGGTGACCGTCGCCATCCCGGTGAACAGGGCGACGCGGATGAGAATCACCGGGATGAGGATCGCCGGCGTGGCGAACAGCAGGTCGATGAGGAACTTCTTGAGGTCCAACTGCGCACGCACCTGCGGGTAGTTCTCCCGCCACGCGATGAACCAGCAGCCGAACATGAGCACCACGGCCATCGCGATGCCCGGGCCGATGCCCGCGTTGAAGATCGCCGCGACAGAGACCCCGGACGCCGCGGCGAAGAGGATCATCGGGATCGACGGCGGGATGATGACGCCGAGCACCGAGGCGGAGGCGTTGACCGCCGCGGCATACGGAGCCGGGTAGCCGATCCGCTTCGTCCACGGGATGAGCACCTTGCCGAGGCCCGTCGCGTCGGCGACCGCAGAGCCGGAGACACCCGAGAAGACCACGTTCGTCAGGACCGACGTCATACCGACACCGCCGCGCAGCCGTCCGACGATCCTGGTCGCCAGGCCGATCACCTGTGCACCGAGTTTGCCGCTTAACAGCAGGTCCGCGGTCAGGATGAAGAACGGGATCGCCAGCATCGAGTACTGGCTCGTCGGTGCGAAGCTCTGCTGCGCGATGGCCTCCATCGGCAGCACGCCGAGGACGAACAATCCGGAGACGGCACCGGCGACGATGGCGAACGCGACCGGCACCCCGACGACGAGGAGGCCGAGGAAGACGGCGATCGCGATGAGAACCTCAGCCATGGTGGACCTCCGGCAACTTCTGGGCGGCGTCGGGCGCCGTCAGGTCGGTGATCCGCTCGGGCGGACCGTGCTTTGCGATGTGGACGACACGCGCGATGGCCTGCAGGCACATCGCTGCGGTCATGACGATGAAGGCGGCGAAGCTACCGAGTTGCGGCAGCCCCATGATCGGTGTCGACTGCGCCGCCATCGGGCCGGCCATGTAGAGGCCGAGGTAGGTCAGATAGCCCATGAGGATCGCGCTGAACGTCCAGATCGCGATGCAGGCCCGGTGGTAGGCCCGCAGGCTCAGCTTCGTCAGCAGGTAGTCCACCGCGACGTGCGACATCTGCGACATCGCCACGATCGATCCGCCCGCGATGAGCCAGGGGAAGAGGTAGGCCGGTCCTTCGGCCGCGACCGGCAGGCTGGAGTTGAAGAAGTAGCGCAGGATGACGGCCGTGGTGACCAAGATCGTCATGACGACCGTGAGGACCACGCAGATGACGGTGCCGATGCGCAGGAAGATCGCGTTGATGGGGTCGGTCGCCTCCAGGGGCTGGTCCACGACACTCTGGGTATCGAGGCGCGCCAGGTCCTCCTCGGTGATCAGCGCGGTGGGCGCCTGCGCAGCGC
>CAKUJB010000077.1 GCA_934661165.1 uncultured Microbacteriaceae bacterium
GCAGATCATGGTGCTCCACGCGCTCGAGGCCGACGCCGACTACGCCATCCCGACCCCCGTTCCCTTCGCGACGAGGCACGAGGCCTTCTTCCCGCGCGACCACATCTGGTGGACGGTGAACGGGCAGACGACCCCCGTCATCACGATGCGGCCGGGCGAGGTGCAGCGCTGGCGCATCCTCAACTCCGCCGAGGGCAAGCTCGCCTCGCTCCGGCTCACGGGACACCAGCTCCACCACATCGGCTATGACGGCCTCGCGATCCCCGCGCCGCGGATGGTCCGCGACACCTTCATCGAGCCCGGCGCGCGCGTCGAGGCGCTCGTGAAGGCCCAATACCCCGGCCGCTACGAGCTCGTGCTCACGCCCGCGACGAGCCAGGTGCCGTATCTGCCGGGCTGGGGCCAGGTGCCACGGGAGGAGCAGCCCGTCGGCGAGGACGGCACGGTGTGGCAGGAGGTTATCCCCCGGGTCGTCACTTACGTCGAGGTCGCCGGGGACCCGGTCGACATGGCGCTGCCGATCAGCCTGCCCGCCTACGATCCGCCGCTCAGGCCCATGGTCAAGCGGCGCGAGGTGCGCTACACCGTGCATCGACGCGCCGACCACCAGTTCGAGGCCTTCGGCATCGACGGTCGGCCCTTCGACCCCGAGGACCCGCCCTACCGGATGCGGGTCGGCACCGCGGAGGAGTGGACCGTCGTCAACGACGCCGATGAGGGCTTCGTCCACGTCTTCCACGTGCACGTCAACCCGTTCCTCGTCACCCACGTCAACGGGCAGCGGCTGACGACCCCGGTCTGGCGCGATACCTGGGCGATCGGCCCCCGGCTCGGCGACTCGTTCACCTTCGTCATGAACGTCGAGGACTTCACGGGACGCACCGTTGAGCACTGCCATGTCCTCACGCATGAGGACCTCGGGATGATGGAAGCACTGGAGATCGTGCCATGACTGCAGACCTGACCCGGCGCGGGTTCCTCGCCGTCGGCTCGCTCGCCGCGGCCGGCCTCGTGCTCGCCGCCTGCACCCCGGCCGGCGAGATCGTCGTCACCTCGGCGGCGGCGCTCGCGGACCTCGCGGCGAGACTCCGCGGCCGGGTGCTGCTGCCGGGGGAGACCGGCTTCACGGACGCGTCGGCCCCGACGAATGGGCGATTCCGCGACACCGTGCCCATGGCCGTCGCCCGCGTCGCCGACGAGGCCGACGTCATCACCTGCGTGAACTGGGCCCGCGAGCACGGCATGCCCTTCGCGGTGCGCGGCGGCGGGCATTCCTATGCGGGGCTGTCCGCCTCGACCGGGCTCGTCATCGACCTGTCCCGGATCAACTCGGTCGCCGTCGATCGCGCCGCCTGGCGGATCACGACCGGCGGCGCGGCGACGAACCGCGATGTCTTCAACGCGACCGAGCTCGGCGGCGAGTTCCTGCCCGGCGGGACCTGCCTCGGGGTAGGAATGGGCGGGCTCGCGCTCGGCGGCGGCATCGGCTACCACGCGCGCTGGGCGGGGCTCACGAGCGATCACCTCGTGCGGGCGCGCATGGTGACCGCGCGGGGCGAGGTCGTCGAGGCGAGCGCGCAGGAGCACCCGGACCTGTTCTGGGCGCTGCGCGGCGGCACGGGCGGCACGTTCGGGGTGTGCACCGAGCTCGAGTTCGACCTCGTCGAGGTGCCGCAGGGCGACGTCGTCTTCTACCGCTTCGACTGGACGGGTGCCGACGCCGCGCAGCACATGTTCGCCGCCGTCGACGCGCTCGAGCAGGACTCGCCGCCCGAGTTCGTCGCCTCGTGCATGGCGCAGCCGACGCCGCTCGGCGCCGACGGCGACGGGCGCCAGGCGATGCACGTCATGCTGCGCGGCCAGTTCCTCGGGTCCCGCGACGACTTCATGGGCCTCATCGACCCCGTCCTCGCCGGCAACGCCCCGGCGACGCAGTCGATCGTCGAGCAGCCCTGGTGGCCGACGGCGAAGGGGTTCACCTCCGCCGAGGCCGAGCAGCACTCCTGGGGCGACATCTCGCGATACACCGACCGGGCGCTGCCGTCGGCGGCGATCGAGCGGCTCGTCGACCTCGTCGCCGAGTGCCCGGAGCGCACCGAGTCGACGCATGGCGAGCTGTGGATGCTCGGCTGGGTCGGCGGGGCCGTGCTCGACCGGTTCGCCCGGACCGAGACCGCGTATGTCCATCGCGGCATGAAGTCGATGGTGCGGCCGTCGCCCGTGTGGTCGGATCGCGCGACCGACGACCAGGTGCGCGATCTCGAGGACTGGACCGACGCGGTGCTCGGCGTGCTCGAGCCGCACACCCCGCGCGAGTCGTACCAGAACTTCCCGAACCGGCGCATCGTCGACTGGCAGGAGCAGTACTACGCGGAGAACCTGCAGCGGCTCATCGAGGTGAAGACGCAGTGGGACCCGGACAACCTCTTCACCTCGGCGCAGACGATCGCGCCGCGGAGCGCCTAGCGCGGGGCGCCGGAGGCAGGCACTGTCGGCGAGCGCAGGCAGTTTCCCCGGAACTCTGCCTGCGCGCTCCTACAGTGCCTGCGCTCGACGGCGCGCGACGAGCACGCCGCAGACCTCGGCTAGGCTCGCGGGAGGGGCATCGCCGCCCCACCGCGATGCGCCCGGCCGAGCCGGCTTCCGCGGCCGACGCCCTCGTGAGGAGCCCCATGACCGCGCCCGCAGACCCCACGACCACCGCCTGGATCACCGGAGCGCCCGGCTATGCCGACCACGACGCGGTGCACGTGCACCGGCTGCCGACGTCCGGCAAGCTCCTCATCGTCGCCGAGCACCTCGTCCGCGGGGGCCACGCGATGGGCGGGTGCCGCATTCATCCCTATGCGAGCGAGGCGGCCGCGCTCGAGGACGCGCTGCGGCTGTCCGAGGCGATGACGAAGAAGATCGTGCTCGCCGGCATCCCGTACGGCGGCGGCAAGGCCGTCGTCATGGCCGACCCGGCGACCGAGAAGGACGAGACGATGCTCCGCGAGGTCGCCGAGTTCGTCGACCGCCTCGGCGGCAGCTATGTGACCGCGCCCGATGTCGGCCTCACCCCGGCCGACATGGTCGAGCTCCGCCGACACAGTCAGTGGGTCGTCGGCGTCCACCCCACCGCGTCGTTCTACACCTCGGTCGGCACGGTGTCCGCGATCCGCGCGGTCGCCGAGTGGCAGCTCGGCACCGCCGACCTCACGGGCGTCCGCGCCGCCGTCCAGGGCCTCGGCAACGTCGGCTACGAGGCCGCCCGCCTCCTCGTCGAGGCCGGCGCCGTCGTCACCGTCGCCGACCCGCGGGCGGAGGTCACCGCGCAGGCGGCGGCCGAGCTCGGCGTCCGCGTCGTCGCGCCGGAGGAGATCCTCACGGTCGAAACCGACTTCCTCGTGCCGTGCGCGCTCGGCGGCATCATCAACGCCGACACCGTCGACCGCATCGCCGCGCGCTTCATCGTCGGCGCGGCGAACAACCAGCTCGCCGACCCCGCCCTCTCGGCGCGGCTGCTCGAGCGCGGGATCCTCCACGCGCCCGACTTCCTCGTGAGCGCCGGCGGCGTCATCGGCGGCGCCGTCGAGCTCGTCGGCTTCGACGAGGCGGAGGTCCGCGCGCGCTCCGATGCGATCGGCCCCGCCGTCGTCGACGTGCTGCGCCGTGCCGAGGAGCTCGGCCTCGACCCGCTCACCGCGGCCGAGCACGCCGTCGCGGAGCGGCTCGCCGCCGAGGCCGCCGCATGAGCTCTTCGACCTCGCCCGACGTCATCGTCGTCGGCGCGGGCGTCATCGGCCTCGCGATCGCCGAGTCGCTCAGCGCCGAGGGTCGCCGGGTGCACGTCCTCGATCGCCGCGACCCGCACCTCGGCGGGGCGTCCGTCGCGAACGCCGGGTGGCTCAACCCGTACACGCTCGCCCCGTTGCCCTCGCGAGCCGCCCTCCGGATGGGGCTCACCTCATTCGCGAAGCCCGCCTCGCCGCTGTACATCCGGCCGCGGCCGAGCCTCGGTCTCGCGGGTTGGCTGCTGCGCTTCGCGGGAGCGACGAATGCGCGGCGCTACGACCGCGGCCGGCAGGCCCTCGTCGCGCTCGGGCACGATGGCGCGCGCCGCTACCTCGAGCTCGCCGACGACGTCGTCGGGCTGCGCCAGAATGCGGCAGCGAGCCTCAACGTCTTCCGGAGCGAGACCGGCGCGGCGGAGGCGGTCGTCACCGAGCTCGCGCCGATCGAGGGCGGCGGACCCGTCCCGGAGTACGAGGTCCTCACCGGCCGCGAGGCCCGGGCCGCCGAGCCGCTCCTCACCGACCGGGTCGGCTCCGCGCTCCGCATCCACGGGGACCTGCAGCTCGAGCCCGACACGATCCTCACCGCGCTCATCGCCGCGATCCGTGCCCGCGGCGGCCGCGTCGACCTCGACACCGAGGTGCTCGGGCTGACGCGCACCGGCGACCGGATCACGGGCGTGCGCACTGCGGCGGGGGAGATCACCGCCGACACCGTCGTCGTCGCGGCGGGGGCCTGGTCGCCCGAGCTCCTGCGGCCGCACGGCGTGCGCCTCCGGATGGAGCCCGGCAAGGGCTACAGCGTCGGGCTCCGGTTCGATGCGACGCCTCGCGACGTGCTCGCCTTCGCCGCCGAGAAGGTCGGGGCGGTCGCGGACGCCAGGCGGATCCGCCTCGTCGGCACCATGGAGCTGAGCGGGGTCAACGAGCTCGTCGACCGCCGCCGCGTCGACGCGATCGTCGCCGCCGCGACGCCGTACCTCGCACCGCTCGCCGAGGCCGCCGACCCCGCCGCGCTCATCGGCGAGATCCGGGTCGGCATGCGCCCGATGTTCGCCGGTGGTTTGCCCGTCATGGACCGCGTCGACGGGCTCGACGGCCTCTGGCTCTCCACCGGCCACGGGATGATGGGGGTCACGCTCGCGCTGAGCGCGGCCGCCGCCCTCTGCGCATTCATCGACAGCGGGCAGCGCCCGGCCGTGCTCGAGCCGTTCCGGCTCGCCGGCGCGTGAGCCGCACCGCGCATTCCTCCGCAATCATCCATCCGCACTCGCTGACAGGGACCCCATGACCGACATCCAGCTCATCCAGCCGGAGCGCCCCGAGCCGCCGATCGCGACCGCGGCGATCCACGGCGACACCATCTACTGCACGGTCGTGCCCGAGGAGCCGGACGGGACGATCCTGCCGGGGGACATCACGGTGCAGGCGGAGAAGGCCTTCGCGAATCTCGCGACGCTGCTCGAGTCGCTCGGCTCTTCGCTCGATCGGGTGCTCCACGTCACCGTCTACCTGCCGGACCTCCTCGACCGGGTCGGCATGACGGAGGTCTGGGAGCGGACCTTCGCGCCCGTCTACCCGGCGCGGGCGACCGTGCAGGTCGGGCTCGCGCATCCGGCGATGCGCATCGAGCTCACCGTGATCGCCGCGCGCGGCTGACGGACGTCCCACTAGCCTGACACCATGGCGCTGCGCGACGCGATCCTCGCCGTCCTCACGCTCGGCGAGTGCCACGGCAGTCGGCTCACGGCGGAGATCGGGCAGCGCACCGGCAGCATCGTGAATGCGGGGCAGGTCGCCAAGACCCTCGCGCGGCTGAGCGCCGACGGTCTCGTCGCAGCGCTGCCCCGGGACGAGCAGGGCCGCCTCCCGTACGCGCTCACCCCGGCCGGCCGAGCCGCCGCCGAGGCCTGGCTCGCCGGACCCGCCGTCGATGTCGAGCGACTCCGGCTCGCCGCGAGCCTGCCCGCGGTCGAGCGGGACCGGCTGCTGCGCGAGCAGCGCGCGGCACTCGACCGCGTCATCGCGCAGGCGCCGCCCGCGAGCGGCCTTGCCG
>CAKUJB010000078.1 GCA_934661165.1 uncultured Microbacteriaceae bacterium
CGTCGGCAGCGCATTCCTGCCCGTCTCGGCGGTCGCGACCGCGGGGCCGCCGCCGACGACGGTGCGGTGATTTGCCGGAACCGTGTGTATGTTTCTCCACGCGGGACCCGTGCAGCGCGCCTCGGCGCGGGGTTCCCTCGGGGTCGTCGACGCGAGCGCGTCCGGCGGCGGGATGACCGCATGAATGAAGGAGTGTCGTGTCGGGTAAGAAGCTCGTCATCGTCGAGTCGCCGGCGAAGGCGAAGACGATCGGGCAGTACCTCGGGCCGGACTTCGAGGTGCTCGCCTCCGTCGGACACATCCGCGACATCCCGAAGCCGTCCGAGCTGCCGGCCGACCTCAAGAAGGGGCCGCTCAAGGAGTTCGCCGTCGACATCGACGCGGGGTTCGTCCCCTATTACGCGATCTCGCCGGCGAGCTCGAAGACCGTGACGGAGCTCAAGCGCGCGCTCAAGGAGGCCGACGAGCTCTACCTCGCGACGGATGAGGACCGGGAGGGCGAGGCGATCGCCTGGCACCTCCTCGAGGTGCTCAAGCCGAAGGTCCCGGTCAAGCGCATGGTCTTCCACGAGATCACCAAGGAGGCGATCGCCAAGGCGAAGGAGGACACGCGGGAGCTCAACACCGCGCTCGTCGACGCCCAGGAGACCCGCCGGATCATGGACCGGCTCTTCGGCTGGAAGGCCTCCGACGTCGTGCGCCGCAAGGTCGGCCAGGCCGCCCAGTCCGCGGGACGCGTCCAGTCGCCCGCGGTCCGGCTCGTCGTCGAGCGCGAGTGGGAGCGCATCCGCTTCGTGAGCGCCGAGTACTGGGATCTCGCCGCGACGCTCGACCCGGGCTTCGAGGCCGGCCTCGCCCGGCTCGGCGGCGACCGCATCGCGGGGGGGAACAAGGACTTCGACGATCGCGGGCAGCTCACCTCGAAGGCGCGCGTCGTCGGCGAGGCCGAGGCCCGCCGACTCGCCGAGCTGCTCGGCGCGCCCGGCACCGAGTTCGAGGTGCTGAGCGTCGAGTCGAAGCCCTTCACGACGCGGCCCGGGCGCCCGTTCACGACCTCCTCGCTCCAGCAGGAGGCGGGTCGCAAGCTCCGGTGGTCGAGCAAGCAGACGATGGATGTCGCCCAGACGCTCTATCAGAACGGCTACATCACCTATATGCGGACCGACTCGGCCGCGCTCTCGACACAGGCGATCAGTGCCGCCCGGGCGCAGGCGACCGCGCTGTACGGCCCTGCCGCGGTGCCGGACCAGCCGCGCGTCTACGCCTCCTCGAGCAAGAATGCGCAAGAGGCGCACGAGGCGATCCGCCCGTCCGGCGAGAGCTTCCGCACCCCGGCGAGCCTCGCGGGCGAGCTGCGCGGCGACGCGCTCAAGCTCTACGAGCTCATCTGGAAGCGCACCGTCGCCTCGCAGATGATCGACGCGACGAAGTCGACGACGACGATCACGCTCGGCGTCGACGCGGACGGGGAGGCCGCCGAGTTCACCGCGAGCGGCACGACCGTCCTCGTCCCCGGCTGGCTCGCCGCGTACGACATCAAGGCGGAGCGCCGCGCGGACGACGAGTCCGACGACGACGATGAGCGCACCCTCCCGAAGGTCGAGGTCGGCGAGCGGCTCGCGGTGCGCGCCATCGAGGCGAAGGGCCACGCGACGAAGCCGCCCGCCCGCTACACGGAGGCGTCCCTCGTGCAGAAGCTCGAGGAGCTCGGCATCGGCCGCCCGTCGACGTACGCCTCGACGATCCAGACGATCCTGAACCGCGGCTATGTCCGCAAGCAGGGCCAGGCGCTCGTGCCCGAGTGGGTCGCGTTCCCCGTCGTCGCGCTCCTCGAGGACGGCTTCGGCGACTTCGTGTCGTACCGGTACACCGCACAGCTCGAGGAGGACCTCGACCGGGTCGCCCGCGGAGAGCTCGACCGGGTCGACTGGCTGCGCAAGTTCTACTTCGGGGCCGACGGCCAGGAGGGGCTGCTCGACGCGATCGCCGAGGCCATCGAGACCGTCGACCCCCGCGTGCTCAACGGCATGCCGATCACCGACACCATCACCGTCCGCGTCGGCCAGTACGGCCCGTTCCTCTCCGTCGACGAGGGCGGCGAGAAGCCGCGGATCGTCAACATCCCCGATGAACTGCTGCCCGACCAGCTCACGATCGACAAGGCGCTCGAACTCGTCGCGGCGCCCGTCATCGGCGACCGCGTCCTCGGCGTCGACCCCGAGACCGGCTACGAGATCGTCGCGAAGGACGGCCGCTACGGGCCCTACGTCTCCGAGGTCATCCCGGCGCCGCCGGAGGAGCCGGTCGCCGAGGGGGATAAGCCGAAGCGCAAGAAGAAGGCGGCCGTCGTCAAGCCGCGCACCGCCTCCCTCTTCAAGGACATGTCCGTCGACACGATCGACCTCGACACGGCGCTGCGCCTGCTCACGCTCCCGCGCATCGTCGGCGCCGATCCCGAGTCCGGCGAGGAGATCACGGCGCAGAACGGCCGCTACGGCCCGTACCTCAAGAAGGGCGCGGACAGCCGCTCGCTCGAGACCGAGGCGCAGATCTTCGACATCACGCTCGACGAGGCGCTCGCGATCTACGCGCAGCCGAAGACGTTCGGCCGCCGCGCCGCGTCGAGCGCCCTCGCCGAGTTCGGCCCCGACCCCGTCAGCGGCAAGCCGATCCGCATCCGCGACGGCCGCTTCGGCCCGTACGCGACGGACGGGGAGACGAATGCGACGATCCCGCGCGGCGAGGACGTCGCCTCGGTGACCTACGAGCGCGCGATCGAGCTCCTGCAGGCGAAGCGCGACCGCGGCCCCGCGGCACCGCGAGCGAAGTCGACCGCGCGTAAGACGACCTCGAAGGCGAAGGCCAAGAAGTCGTGACCGAGTCGACGGGCCGCGGCCTGTTCATCACCTTCGAGGGCGGTGACGGCTCGGGCAAGTCGACGCAGTCGGACCTCCTCGCCGCATGGTTCGAGGCCGCGGGCCGCGCCGTCGTGCGCACCCGTGAGCCCGGTGGCACCGATCTCGGCGTCGAGATCCGCCACCTCGTGCAGCACCGACGCGGCCACGTCGCGCCACGCGCCGAGGCGCTCCTGTACGCGGCCGATCGCGCCCACCACATCGCGACGCTGGTGCGGCCGGCCCTCCAGCGCGGCGACGTCGTCATCCAGGATCGCTATCTCGACTCCTCGGTCGCCTACCAGGGCGCGGGCCGCGAGCTCGACGCCGCCGAGATCCGCGACCTCTCGCTGTGGGCCGTCGAGGGACTGCTGCCGGACCTCACGATCCTGCTCGACCTCGACCCCGAGATCAGTCGCGCGCGGATGAATGCGGCGCCCCGGGTGTACGACCGGCTCGAGGAGGAGGGCGGGGACTTCCCGACGCGCGTGCGCGCCGCCTACCTCGAGCTCGCCGCGGCGGAGGCCGGGCGCTTTCTCGTCCTCGACGCGGCCCTGCCCGTCGCCGAGCTCGCCGAGCGCATCCGCGCCCGCGTCGCCGCCCTGCCCGCCTGAGCGTCGGCGGCGGCGGGTAGCGTGGTGCCGTGACGGTGTGGGACGAACTCGTCGGGCAGCAGGAGGCGATCGACCTCGTCGAGGCCGCCGCTGGCGACCCCGAGACGCTCGCCCACGCCTGGCTCATCACCGGCCCACCCGGCTCGGGGCGCTCGACGCTCGCCTACGCATTCGCCGCGGAGCTGCTCGCCCAGGGCGAGGCCGACGGCGGCGCGCATGCCCGCGCGCTCGTCGCGGCCCGCACCCACCCCGACCTCGCCGTCATCGCGACCGACCGCGTCGTCATCACGATGGACGAGGTGCGTCGCCTCGTTGCGCAGAGCCAGTACTCGCCCTCGGTCGGCCGCTGGCGCGTCGTCGTCATCGAGGACGCCGACCGGATGGCCGAGCGCACGTCGAACGTCCTGCTCAAGGCGCTCGAGGAGCCGCCGCCGCGCACCATCTGGATCCTCTGCGCGCCGAGCGCCGCGGACCTGCTGCCGACGATCCGTTCCCGCGTGCGGACCGTCCGCCTCCGCGTCCCCGGCGTCGACGACGTCGCCCGGCTGCTCGTCGAGCGCGACGGCGTCGCGCCAGAGCTCGCCCGCCGCGCCGCCCGCGAGTCGCAGTCGCACATCGGCATGGCGCTGCGCCTCGCGAGCGACGAGGGCGCGCGCCAGCGCCGCGCGCGCACCGTCGAGCTCGCGCTCGGGATCCGGTCGACGAGCGAGGCGGTCATGGCCGCGGCCGAGTTCATCGAGCTCGCGAAGGCCGATGCCGAGGAGTACGGGCAGCAGCAGGCCGACGCCGAGCGGGAGGCGCTGCTGCGCAGCCTCGGCGTCGAACCGGGCGCGACCGTGCCACCGCAGCTGCGCGCCGAGTTGCGTCGCCTCGAGGAGGATCAGAAGCGGCGCGCGACGCGGAGCCTGCGCGACGGCGTCGACCGCGTCCTCGTCGACCTGCTCTCGGTGTGGCGCGATGTCGCGCTCCTCGGGCTCGGCGCGCCGCTCGAGCTCGTCAACGCGGAGTCCGAGCGCGCGCTCCGCGAGGCCACGCAGCGGCTCGGGCCGGGAGGCGCGCTCGCCGCGCTCGACGCCATCGCGCTCGCCCGCCGCCGGATCGAGGGCAACGTCCCGCCGCTGCTCGCCCTCGAGGCGATGGCGACGCGATTCCGCGGCTGACCGCCGCACCCAGCTCCGGCGTCAGCACCCCCGAGTAGGCTCGCGCCATGCCCCGTCGCCCCGCTCTCGCCCTCGCCGGGGGCGTCGCCGTCCTCGCGCTGCTGACCGGCTGCGTCTCCATCGGGTTCCCCGGCTCCGGGCCCGGGTCCGCGGCCCCGACCGCGACGCCGAGCGCGACCCCCACGGCCCCGGCGACGCCCGCATCGCTCGAGGAGTTCTACGCGCAGCACGTCGACTGGGCCGCGTGCGGCAACGAGATGGAGTGCGCGATGGTCGTCGCGCCCATGGACTGGGACCGCCCCGACAGCGGCAGCACGATCGAGCTCGCCGTCACCCGCCACCGTGCCAGCGGCAAGTCGATCGGCTCCCTCCTCATGAATCCGGGCGGCCCGGGCGCCTCGGGCTGGGAGTACATCCACGACTACTGGGAGTACTTCTTCACCCCCGACATCGCGCAGGCCTACGACCTCGTCGGCTGGGACCCCCGCGGCGTCGGACGCAGCGCGCCCGTCGAGTGCTACACGGCGCCGGCGGACGTCGAGTTCTGGCTCTACGGCGAGCTCGAGGCCGACCCCCGCGTCGACGAGGCCGCCTACATCGCGGAGTCGGAGGCCGTCGCGCGCGACTACATCGAGGCCTGCGTCGCGGGCACCGGCCCCGTGCTCGGTCACATCGACACCGCCTCGACGGTCCGCGATCTCGACCTGCTGCGCGCCGTGCTCGGGGACGAACGGCTCAACTACGTCGGCTTCTCGTACGGCACCGAGATCGGTCAGCAGTACATCGAGGCGTTTCCGGAGCACGTCGGCCGCATCGTCCTCGACGGCGTGACCGATCCCTCGCTCACAATGACCGAGGTGATCCTCGGGCAGCAGGCCGGCTTCGAGCTCGCCCTCACGAACTTCCTCACCGAATGCCCGACGCGGCTCCGCGGCGACTGCGTCTTCAGCGGCGATCCCGCCGCGGACAAGCAGCGCATTCATGCCCTCGTCCGGCAGCTCGGCGTCCAGCCGCTGGCGTCGAGCGAGCTCGGCGACACCCGCGTGCTCACGGCCGATGCCTTCGGCACCGCGGTCTCGCAGGCGCCGCAGATACCTTCCTTGCAGCTGTGCTCCGGCTCGAGGCCGGCGTCGATCAGCGC
>CAKUJB010000079.1 GCA_934661165.1 uncultured Microbacteriaceae bacterium
CGGGCAGGATGACCTGGTCGTCGATGACGAATAGGGGGAGCCTCGTGGGCATCCGATACCTCCAAGAGTTGAGTTCTCCAGACTCAATTCTCTTGATGTCCGATTTCTTCCCGCAGGACGCGCCAACCCACTCTTGACGACCTCCAGACGATCTGGACACCCTTGACGCGCAGACGACTACCTGAGGTGAGGTGAACTCCATGACCACGAGGACAGACGACCTGACGGGCCTGGGAAACCTGGACCCCAGCACCCACCCCGCGCGGGACGCAGCGCACTTTCGGCGCATCATTGCCGCGCGCGCCAACCTGACCGCTGCGGAGCAGGAGTTGCGCGCAGCAGTGCAGGCAGCCCGCGACGCAGGCGATTCCTGGAGCATCATCGGAGCCGCGCTCGACGTCAGCAAGCAAGCAGCTCAGCAGCGCTTCGGCCGCTCCTGACGCTTCTCGGTGCACGGCATCAGGCCGGGACCAGCCGGGTGCGCCCTGCGAGAATCACGCCCATGACACCTCGGAAGCTCATCCCGTTCCTCATGTTCCAGAAGGGCGACGCGCTCGAGGCGATGGAGTTCTACACCTCCCTCTTCGACGACGGCGCGATCGAGTTCGTCGAGCGATTCGGCGAGGGCGAGCCGGGCGCGGGCACGATCCGGCAGGGGATCATCACGGTCGCCGGGCAGCAGATCCAGTGCATGGACTCCCCCGTGTCGCACGCCTTCGACTTCACCCCGTCGGTCTCGCTCTTCGTCCGCTGCGAATCCGAGGAGGAGCAACAGCGCGTGTGGGCGGCGCTCTCGGAGGGCGGCAGCCAGCTCATGCCGTTCGGCGACTACGGCTTCGGCCCGTTCGGCTGGTGCAACGACCGCTTCGGGGTGTCGTGGCAGGTCGCGCGCGCGTGAGCGTGCCGGCGACCTCCCCGCGCGCTGTTAGGCTGCCTAAGAAGGCAGGTCAGGGGGTTTCGCGGCATGGAATGGGTGAACGACCTGCCGCTCGCCGCCGCCTTCGCCGTCCTCTTCGTCATCGTCATGGCGCGGGCCAACGCGACGTACTGGATCGGCCGCGGCCTGCGGACCGGCGCGGACCGGAGCCGCTGGGGCGTCCGGCTCGACAGCTCGCGGATGCCGCGGGCGCAGCACCTCGTCGCGGCCTGGGGGCCCGTCGCGGTGACGCTCTCCTTCATGACGATCGGCCTGCAGACCGCGATCAACGCGTGCGCCGGCGCGATGCGGATGCCGATGCGGCGCTACCTGCCCGCGGTCGTCGCGGGCTCGCTCCTGTGGGCGACGATCTACTCCGCCCTCGGCACGGCACTCGTCGGCGCGGTCCGGGCGCTCGTCGCCGGTTAGCTCGGGGACACCGATCGCCGGCCTGAGCGGCGATACCGGCGGGGGTATAGTCGGGGGATCGCCTCGCCCTAAGGAGAACACCGTGCACCTCGATCCCCAGGAGATGTCGGCCGTCGTCACGCGGCTGCGTCGGGCGCAGGGCCAGCTCGGCGGGATCATCAAGATGATCGAGGAGGGCCGCGAGTGCTCCGACATCGTCACGCAGATCGCCGCCGTCTCCAAGGCCGTCGACCGCGCCGGCTTCACGACGATCTCCGTCGGCCTGCGCCAGTGCATGAGCGACCCCGAGCAGGACGGCCTCGACGTCGCCGCGATGGAGAAGCTCTTCCTCTCCCTCGCCTAGCGCGTGCACAAAGCCCCTACTCTGCGCGGGCGCGGTCGATGACGCGGGCCGCGGCGAGCGAGCGCTGCGTCGCCTCCCGCGGTGCGCGACCGTCACGGACGCACTGGACGAAGAACTCGATCTCATACCCCAGGTTGTTCGGTGGCCCCTCGACGAGGATCTCCCGGGGCGATCCGCCGATCGGCTCGATGACGATCCGGCGCGGGAGGGCGATGTGGTCGATGAGCATCGTCGCCGCCTCCCCCTGGATCTGGCTGGGCAGCGACGAGGCGGTGATCTTCGAGGCGGACAGGTCCGCGACGAGACCCGGGTACGTCGCGAGGAGGACCGCAGCGCCGTCGGCCCCCGTCGAGAGCGTCACCTCCGCGCGGGTCACGGTCTGCGGCTCGCCGAAGAGGTCGACGAGCGGGTGGACGCAGTAGACGCCGAGGTCGAGCAGCGCCCCGCCACCGAGCGCCGGGTCGAAGATGTTCACCTGCTCGCCGGCCAGGACGAGGTCGTAGCGCGAGGACCGTTGGCAGTAGGCGAAACTCACGCGGCGCACCGTCCCGAGCTCGGGGAGCAACTCGCGCACGCGGGCCATCCCCGGATCGAAGGCCGAGCGCATCCCCTCGAGGAGGACGAGCCCCTTCTCCTCCGCCTGGGCGAAGAGTCCGGCGGTCTCCGCCTCGGTAAGCGTGAGGGGCTTCTCGCAGAGCACGTGCTTGCCGGCATCGAGGCAACGGCGCACCTGGTCGGCGTGCGCGGCGTTCGGCGAGGCGACGTAGACCGCGTCGACGGCGTCCTCACCCGTTGCCGACAGGATCGCGTGCGCGGCCCTCGCGAATTCTGTCGTGATCGTGCTCGTGCCGATGGTCGCGAAGCGCATGCCGCGAAGACTACGAGGTCCCCGCGCGCCGCGGGCCGTCAGCGGCCGGCCGCGCTGGGGGTCGCCAGGTCGATGCCCTGCAGCTCACCGCGGGCCCGGGCCCGGCGGAAGAGGGCGAACGAGGCGGTCGCGATGACCACGAGGCAGGGGATGAAGCCGAAGCGGTTGTAGGCGAAGGCGAGGTCGATCGGCGCCCAGGCGGCCAGCGCGGCCTGGGCCGCGGCGGAGGCGAAGAAGACCGCGGCGAAGACACCAGTGACGGCGCGGGCGAGGCGGCGGACGTCGGCCCGCTCGAAGGCGGCGACGAACTTCGCGCCCTGGACGGTCTCACCGTTGCCGGTGCTGCCGACCGCGAACATCTCGACGAGCGTGCGGCGGGTGAAGAGCGTGACGATCGCGAAGAGCCCGGCCGCGGTCGAGCTGAGCGCGCCCTCGAGGAGGACCATCCGCGCGTCACCCGTGATCAGTCCGAGCGCCGCCGAGAGCGCGATGCCGCCGAGCACGAGGATGCTCAAGCCGCCGATCCGCTTGCCGCGAACGACGTCGCTCGCCATGCCGACGAGCGGCAGGAGGCCTGCCACGACGAGGGCGTTGACGTCGGACCAGCCCTGCCGCGTGAGCCAGCTGTGCAGGGCGATCGGGCCGATGATGTCGAGGCCGAAGGTGCGGGCCGTCGCGAGCCACTGGGTGCGCGCCTCCGCCTTCGCCTGGGCCTGCGTGTGGACCTGCGCGTCGACCTGCGTGTCGACCTGAGCATCGGTGGTGGCCGTCGTGTCGTGCGGGGCGGTCATCGTCTCCACGGTTCCTCCTGAGTGCCTCGTCCGCCGCTCCGTCGTCGGCGATCTCTTGGTGTCGAGCCTCGCAAGACCGGGCGCCGAGGGGATCCGGCACAGGGATGAACGACGACCTCCTCCTCAGGGGGGAGGGCCCTGAGCAGGGCATCAACAGCGGCCGATCCGCAAGTGATCCAAACGGCGCGACCTCCTCGGAACGGTGACCCACGCGGGACGTTGAAGAGGGGGACACTCGGCGGAGGGGATGCTTTCGGGTCCTACGACAGGCCCCAAAGACACGGCCCCGCGGAAGGACGAAGACATGGTCGCCCAAGATGTGCGCAGGCTCTTGCGCGAGGTGCTCGACCCGTCGGCCGGCGCCTGCACGATCGCGATCTCTCGCCTCGTCGACGCCGATCCAGGGGCGGGCGCGACTCCGCAGGACATCCTCCACCTCGCGACGGCGACCCTCGGCTCGGGAGAGGTGCCGATCGGCCCCATCGAGTACGCCGACGAGGAGGTCGACTACTCGGTGCGCTCCGACATGCCCGTCGCACTCGTCACCGTAGGCGGCTCGGACCCGGGAACGAGCGTGACCCTGCGGCTCGGCCTCGCCCTGGCCAGCGGCGGCTGCCTCGGCGTCGGGGGTAGTCGGTACGGACACCTCCCCCATGTGGTGGAGCTGCAGGATCCGAGCGCGGTGCTGCTTCCCGACATCGAGGCAGCCCTCGCCGAACTCGTCGTCTACACCCGGGAGCGGGCCCGGCTGCTGGGCTTCACCGGCCGGGTCGAGGCGAGCCTGGAGATCCACGCGCCCGGCCCTATCGTGCCGTACATCGTCGACCCCGAGTCGGGCTCGGCGATGCCCGGGCCGTCGCTCGCGGACTTCGAGCAGCTGCGCTTCAGCTACTCCCTCGACATGAGCACCCCGCAGATCGAAGGGGCCGTCTACGACGCGGCGCGGGAGCTGGCCCGACGATTCGCTGCCGACGCGCCGCAGTTCCTGCACGACCCGGCCGCGGTCCAGTCGGCGCAGACGCCGGCGGCGTCCTGAGCGCGCCGTTCAGGACGCGGCGCTCGCCTGGACGACGTCGAAGGACCACAGCTCGTGCGCGTCGGCCACGGTCTCGCTGCGCGGCGTGCGGGCCTGGCTCCACGCCTCGTAGGAGGCCTGGTCGCGCCAGTGGGTGACGACGAGCCAGAGGTCCTTGCCGTCCGCGGGGCGCAGCAGTTCGAAACGCTCGAACCCGTCGGTCTCCTCGACGCGCCGGGGGCGGTCCGCGAAGCGCTGGGCGAAGGCCTCGGCCTGGTCGGGCGCGACGGTAAGAGCGTTGACGGTGACGTAAGACATGGCTCGATCCTTCCGCCCGGGCGCGGCGGCGGCCACGGACCTTCGGCACGACAACCGGTGGCGGCTCCGGCCCCGGCACCGGGCAAAATGGACGGGCACCCGACCAAGGAGCCGCCCTCGATGACACCGATCACGCCGGAGCAGATCCGCGCCGGCTTCGTCAACGCCTCCAAGCGTGAGGTGGCCAAGGCGACGCTGCCCCCGCTGGAGGACCTGTCGGACAGCGACTGGGAGCCGCTGGCCTACCTCGGCTGGCGCGACGCGAAGCTGGAGTCGACCGCCTACCTCGCGCTCGAGCTCGACGGTGTCCTGCGCGTCGTCCTCCTGCACCGGGCCATGGAGCCCACGGTTCGCCGCAAGAAGATGTGCATCCTCTGCGAGGACGTCGTCAATCTCGATGACGTGAGCATGTATTCGGCTGCGCTCGCCGGGCCGGCCGGGCGCAAGGGCGACACGATCGCCACCTTCATCTGCACCGACTTCATCTGCTCGGCCAACGTGCGGCGACCCCCGACGATCGAGGCCGGCGGCGTCGACGAGGAGGCGCGCCGCTACATCGTCGAGCGCCGCGTCGCAGGGCTGCGCGAGCGCTCGGCCCGGTTCGTCGCGCAGGTGCTCGGGGGCTGAGCCGACCCACGGCCGGCGGCGTAGAGCCGACGTAAAATGCAGCGGTGGCTCCCGACTGGCTCGCCGCGGTGCGCGGCACGATCGAGACGGATCCGCCGGCCTGGTTCGCCGACCACC
>CAKUJB010000080.1 GCA_934661165.1 uncultured Microbacteriaceae bacterium
GTGCCGGGGCCACCGACGCTCGTCACGCCATCGGCGAATCGACGCTCACTCGGGCACGGATGCGGGTCTGCCGGTGCTCCGGCACGAGGATGTTCGACTTGCCGCCGTCCCAGTCGCCCCAGAGGATCTCGACCTCGGTGCCGTCGACGGCCAGTGCCGAGTCGATCGAGGCGAGCGACACCCAGCCCTCGAGGTTGACGGTGTAGCCGTGGAAACCGGTCACCCCGACGAGATCATCGCCGACGAGGATCTGATCGCGGCCGAGGTCCGAGGGCCATGGCAGCGGCTTGCAGTTGACCCCGGTGCCGAGCTCGGAGTCGACGAGCACGCGCTCGGTGTCCTCCCGGTCCCACACGAGCCACACCTTCTGACGCGGCGGGTCCTGAGCCAGCTGTTCGAGGGCGGCCCGGCCGATGAACTCGTGGTCGAACTTCACGATCCGGCCGAATCCGTAGTCCCACGGCGTGACGTAGTAGTCCTCGATCCGCTCCGGGTGGAAGCTGCCGGTGGTGACGCCGACGGAGATGTTCTGCCAGGTCTCGGTCGGCAGCCACTCGCGGTACTCCCGCATCGACTCCGAGGTGTAGATCGCGGCGACCGTGCAGGGCCCGAGCCAACCGGACTCCGCACCGGCGGAAAGGTAGGAACGGGCACCGCCGCGCAGCATTCCATGCGCCTCCCCGGCTCGCAGGATGGTGCCGATGACGTCGTCCTCGTGCTCGGCGGGGCCGAAGAACTCGAAGCCGGAGGTGTTCTCGCCGGGGACGCCCGCCATGGTGTGGTTGAGCACCCAGACCTCGTGCCCGGCGATCGAGACCTTGGCGGTGTGGAAGAACTTGATCGGGGGCACCTCGCCGTCGGCGGCAGCCTCGAGGATGTCGCCGGCGGCCGGACCCTCCACCTCCCAGCGGTAGAAGCGCTTGCCGCCGGACCCCCGGGTCGGCGGCTCAGCGATGATCTCGACGTCGTACCCGCCCTTCTCCGCCTGGAACTGGAGCCACTCGAGCGCCCACTCCCGGCCGACGACATTCACCTCCGTGTCGCTGAGGGCGACGACGATCGCGTCGCCGATGAGGAGGCCCTCGTCGTTGACGGCGACGTACTGCTTCGCGATGCCCGCGCGGAAGTTCGCGAAGCTGTTGATCGCGGTGTCCGACAGCAGCCGGACCACGTCGGGTCCGCTGATGTAGAGATCGAGCATGTGGAACGTCTGGTTGAAGAGCACCGCGGTGTCCTTCCACGCGCGCTGCTCCTCGCGCCAGTTCGTGTGCTCGGCGGGATAGGCGAATGCGCCGCGCACGTCGAAGTTGTTCCCGCGCAGCAGCGCGAGCGCGTCGCGGGCCCGGTCGATGTTGTCCTGCAGTGACATGGTCGTCACGATTCCTTTCACAGGTTTGTCTGTTGGGCGTGCGCACGAGGATGCGCGCACGCCGACCGGCGCGCGTCGGTGCGTACCGGGGGAGCCGTCGGGGACGGCAGACGGGCGATGCCCGTGGCGGCCGGCGGCGACAAGGCCGCCCGCCCGAGGCGGCTGCGCCGTCCCGGGTCCTGGTCAGCCGGTATGGTCGTCCCGGCTGCCGACCGCGAGCGCGATGGCGGCCAAGAGTCCGCCCGAGCGGTGCATCCCGCCCGGGCCGAGTCGCTTCGCGGCTTTCATCGGACTCCTCGTCGAGCCTTGTGAATTGGTCCCCTGCAGGCTATCACGATACGGTGCGATTCGTATAGTTTCGCGTCACCGCGAGCGCCACGTCCGCCGGCCGACGTAGTCCTCGCGTGCGACGCGCGTGAGCGGCGCCGGACTGACGGTGCCGCGGATGGGCCGGATCTCGTCCGGCACGACGACGCCGTCGCCGTGACCGCCGCCGGCCTCGCCCCAGTGCACGACGACCTCATCACCGTCCCGCAGCTCGCCGTCGAGCAGTGCAAGGGTGAACAGCGCGCGCTCAGCCTGCGAGTACGCGGTGAGGTGGCCGCTGCCGACCAGCCGGTCGCCGACCCTGACGGCGTCGTAGTTGACGTCGGCGCGGTCGAGCGGCATTGGCAGCGTGAGCGGGCGGAGGCGCGGGCCGTCCGGGTCGAGAAACTCCGCGAAAAGGTCGGCGGCGTCATCGACGTCCCAGACGATGCTCGCCTTCCGCCGAGCGCTCGCCGGGTCCTGGCGCAGGAGTGCCTCGCGGCCGATGAAGTCGTGGTCGAATCGGATCAGGTGGCCATAGCCGAATTCGTACGGCGTCATGTAGTAGTCCTCGACACTCGGCAGCGCGAGACTGCCCGACAGTCGGGTCCAGCCCTCGAGATGCCGGGCAGGCAGCCAGCGCCGGTACGCCTCGAGCGCCGGGTCGGTGTAGATGCCGGGCACCGCCCACGGCAGATACCCGCCCTCGGTGCCGCCCGCCAGATATGCGGCCGAGCCGACGAGCGTGAGACCGTACGGCGTCCCCTCGTCGAGGATCGTGCCGCGCACCTCATCGCGCAGCTCCCACGGCCCGAAGACCTCGAGCCCGGGCGCCCCGGCCATCGCGTGCCGCAGCGCGCGCAGTCGGTGACCGCCGATCGTCACCTCGGTGAGATGGAAGAACGCGACCTCGTCGATGGGGCCCGCGTTGAGATGCTCGAGCAGCGCCCAGGCGTTCGGGCCCTGCAGCTGGTAGCGGAAGTACTTGCGCTCGTTGCCGTGCCCATTGGCGTACACGGGCGAGCGGGTGTCGTCCGTCTCGAACTCGATATCGAGATCGGTGCGCTCCGCGTGGTATTGGATCCAGTGCAGTGCGAACGGGACGCCGACGATGAAGAAGTCGTCCTGCTCGAGGTGGAAGAGGATGTCCTCGCCGATGAAGTGTCCCTGCTCGGTGACGAGCAGCATCTGGTGCGCGCGACCGGGGACGGTCACGGCGAGGTTGTTGCAGGCGAGACCGCTGAGGAAGCGGACCGCGTCCGGCCCCCAGATGCGCAGCCCCTCCATGTGGTGCGTCTGGTCGAACAGCGCGACACCGGTGTGCCAGCTGTCCGACTCGAGATCCCAGCGAGAGAACTCCGGCGGGATCTGCGGGATGAGGCGATCGGGGGTCAGCGAGGCCGGTCCCCGCCGATTCCACTTGTGGCTGCGGAGATGCGCGAGCGGGCCGCCCGCGGCGTCGATGAGGTCCTGGAGTGAGGTGGTCATGTTGATCTGCTGCTTTCGAGTACGCGAGGGAGATCGACCAGGAAAAGCCTGGTCGACAGGGCTGAAGAGTCAGCCCGCCCTTCGGTCGCGACTCGCCTGCGCGATGCCGATCGCGTGGATCGCCTCGCCCAGCCGCCGGCGCTTGCCGACCGCCACCGCGGTGCCACACGATTCGGCCGACATCACTGTCACTGCTCCGAGCCGGCCAGTGCCGTGTCGGCGATCGACCCGAGCCCGCGATACCTGTCCGGCAGCAGCCCGAAGTCGGCTCGCATCGCCTCGAGCAGGGCGAGGCTCTCGGGATCGACGGTGAGCGAGCGGGGCCGCGTGCGCCAGATCTCACCGGCCGAGAGTCCGACGAAGCCGTGACGCTCCAGCAACGCGATGCCGTCGGCGTCGGCGATCGTCTCGCTTCGCTCGACCGCAGCCGCCATGGCACCGAGGTAGGCCGCGAGCTCGGCTCCCTCCTTTGGCGTGCGCGCGGCTCGGACCACGACACCCTGACCCGGCATCGTGGGGAGCGCGTCATTCGCTGAGGCGATGAAGACCATGCCCGCACGCTGAGCAAGCTCGTCAAGCGGCGGCCCGAGCAGGGTGGCGTCGGCCGTGCCGGCGACGAGGGCGTCGAGCCGCTCCTTGACGCCGCCGACCTCGACGAACGAGACCGCGACGCCCGCGTCCTCGAGCACCCGGCGGGCGACGATCGCAAAGCCGTTCGCGAGCGCGTCGACCGCGAAACGCTTGCCCTCGAGATCGTCGAGCGACCGGTGACCAGGTGTCGCATAGATCGAAAGCAGCGTCGTCTGCTCGGCCTGCGCGACGATCCGGACATCGACGCCGAGGGTGTTCCACACGAAGACGTTGTCCATCGCGGTGATCGCCACGTCGATCTCCCCGGACCGTAGTCCGTCCAGCTGCTCTGCACTGGACCGGGTCCGCCGTGGCTCAACCTCCACTCCCGCGGCAGCGAAGAAACCGTGCTCCTCGGCGACGAGGTACGGCACGGGAGGCACGAAATGCAGCTGGCGGATCGTCATGCCGACGCCGCCGCTCTTCGCGACGCCTGCCACGGCGGCAAGGTGCCGGAGGGACCGACGACCGCGGTGCGCTGGACCCCGAGCCCCTCGATCGAGACCTCCATGACGTCGCCGTCGCGCAGGAATCTGCCCCAGTGCGAGCCGTTGCCCGCGGGGGAGCCGGTGATGAGCAGATCGCCGGGCTCGAGCACTGCGATCGATGACGCGTACGAGATGAGGTCCGGCACGCCGAACGCCATGTTCGCCGTCGACGAGTCCTGCTTCAGTTCGCCGTTGAGGCGGAGCCGGATGTCGAGTCGCATGGGGTCGGCGATGAACCTCGCGGGAACGAGGACCGGGCCGGTCGGAAAGAACGTCGGCTGATTCTTGGCACGGAACCAGTCGGTCCCGATCTTCGCGACATCGTCTCGCGGCACGAGCGATCTCGCGGAGATGTCGTTGACGATGAGGTACCCCGCCACGTGGTCGAGCGCCTCCTCGGCGGCTACGCGGTGCGCACGACGCCCGATGACGACGCCGAGCTCCGCCTCCCAGTCGATGTCGGTCCCGAAATCGGGCAGTTGCACCTCGTCGTAGGCACCCGACACGGCCGAGGGGATCCCCGTCCACAGGTAGGGGTCGCCCGTGGCCACCCGCTCGTCGATCTCGGCGGCCGCATCGGCGAGGAGTTGCTCGTCCGTCGCGCCGTCCTTGCCGAGCTTGTGCGCGACCGCCATCTCCATGATGTGCTCGCGATAGTTCACTCCGGCGGCGAGGATCGGACCGATCGGCTGGACGGGAGGCAGCACGCGGAGCCGTCCCGCCTCCGCCAGCGCGGCGCGCGACTGCGCGGCGGCCGAGGGCGTCTCGATGAATGCGGCGAGCGCGTCGAGATTCGCATCCCACCTCGCGAAGAGATCACCGGTGCGGACGATCTCGGGCAGCACGGCGCGGACGTCCCACACGTCGTCGCCCACCACCACGACCGGCACGACCTCGTCGTCGATCGCGAACGAGGCAATCGCGAACTTCGTCGTCATCGTCGCTCGATCAGACGGGAGGCGCGACGAACAGGTGGTCGTTGTCGGAGTCGTTGAACATCTCCTTCGTGATGAACTCGTCCATGTCACCGCCGGTCCCCCACTGGTCGGAGGTCTCCGGCTCCTGCACGTCGTAGATGTGCGGGTGCCAGGTGTCC
>CAKUJB010000081.1 GCA_934661165.1 uncultured Microbacteriaceae bacterium
ACGGCCCTCATTCGAGGGCAGCAGCGGCTCGATCCGCGCCCACTCCTCATCACTGAACACCCGGAACCGCGAACGCTGCATGGTCACGGCCCCACACTGCCGCGCCACTCACCCGCCATAAGGGAGACACGCCCTAGTCGATCCGGCGCGCCAGGCCGACACCGCGCTGACGTCTCCGGTCCTTGGACCGGTCTCTTCCGCCGCGGGGTCGGCCTTACGCGTGCGTGGGCGCGTAACGTACGTGCTCGTGTCGCATCCTGCGTCGTCCCTCCTCGAGGAGTCCCCGTGAGCTCGACCCCTGCAGCTCCCGATTCACCGCAACGATCGCCGGGCGCCCGCATGACCCGCACCGAGCGGCTCGACCGCCTCCCCTTCACGAAGGCTCACGGGCGGCTGCTCGTCGGCTCCGGGGTCGGCTGGGCGCTCGATGCGATGGACGTCGGGCTCATCTCGTTCGTCATGCTGGCCCTGGCCAAGCAGTGGCAGCTCAGCACGACGACGCTGAGCTGGATCGCCTCGATCGGCTTCGTCGGGATGGCGATCGGCGCGAGCGTCGGCGGCCTGCTCGCCGACCGCATCGGGCGGCGCCAGGTCTTCGCCCTCACCCTGCTCGTCTACGGCATCGCGACGGGCGCCTCGGCGCTGGCGACGTCGGTGGCGATGCTCATCGTGCTCCGCTTCCTCGTCGGGATCGGTCTCGGCGCCGAGCTGCCCGTCGCCTCGACCCTGGTGAGCGAGTACTCGCCGCGGGCGATCCGCGGCCGGATGGTCGTCGCGCTGGAGTCGTTCTGGGCGCTGGGGTGGATCCTCGCCGCGCTCATCGGCTACCTCGTCGTGCCGGCCTCGCCGGACGGTTGGCGCTGGGCGCTCGCCGTCGGCATCGTCCCGACGCTCTACGCCGTCGTCATCCGCTACGGGCTGCCGGAGTCGGTGCGCTTCCTCGAGGCCCGCGGGCGGCACGAGGAGGCCGAGGCGGCGGTCCGGCGCTTCGAGTCCTCCGCCGGGATCGAGACACCCGCCGTCGACCCCGGGCTCGACACCGGGCTCGACACCGGGCCGCAGCAGCCCTCGGGCCCGGTCACCCCGGTCGGAGCCGTCGGCTCGGGGACGCTGTGGAACCGGGAGTACGGTCGGCGCACCGCGGCGCTGTGGGCCGTGTGGTTCATGGTCAACCTGTCGTACTACGGCGCCTTCATCTGGCTGCCGACGCTCATCGCGGCGCAGGGCTATTCGCTCGTGAAGTCGATGGAGTACACGCTCATCATCACGCTCGCCCAGCTGCCCGGTTACGCCCTGGCGGCGTGGCTCATCGAGGTCTGGGGTCGGCGGGCGACGCTCGCGACCTTCCTCCTCGGCTCGGCGGTGTCGGCGGGGGCCTTCGGCTTCGCCCACGGCCCGACGTATCTCATCGTCGTCGGCATGTGCCTGTCGTTCTTCAACCTCGGCGCGTGGGGCGCGCTCTACGCGGTCTCGCCGGAGATCTACCCCACGGCGATCCGGGCGACCGGCACCGGGGCGGCCGCGGCCTTCGGGCGCATCGCGAGCATCATCGCGCCACTGTCCGTGCCGGTCATGCTCGGCATCGGCGGTCAGGTGCTCGTCTTCGCCGTCTTCGGCGGCGCCTTCGCGATGGCCGCCCTCGCCGCCCTCGCCCTCCCCGAGTTCAAGGACAAGGCCCTCGACGAGACGGTGTGACGGGCGCTCCGCGGCCTCGCCGAGCGGGTGATCAGTGCTGCGGTAGCCCTTGACGGGCGCGCTCCTCGCGGACGAGTTCCCAGGTCCGCACGAGACGCGGCGCGGTCATGAGGAGCATCCCGCCGACCATGTTGAGCAGGGTGACCCACCAGAACCAGCCGAGCCACTGCCCGGCCGAGATCGGCGCTCCGGCCTGCATCGCGCCGAAGACGAGGATCGAGGTCAGCGCGCCGTGGTGCATCTGCAGACCGACCACGAGCAGGCCGCCGATGAGGGAGATGATCGCCGTCATCACGTCCGAGCTCGCGCCCTGACCCATCCGCGTCATGAGCGTGATCGTGCTGCCCGCCAGCAGCGCCAGACACGCGGTCTCGAGGGAGAAGCCGGCGGTCACGTACGACTCCGCGGTCTTCACGAGGTCGTCGAGATAGCGCGGGAAGGCGTGGACGACGAGCCACATGAAGAGCCAACCGCCGGCGAGATTCGTCACGAGGGTGACCGACCAGAGCCGCACGAGCTGCCGCACCGTGCCGTGCCCTGCGACGACGGCATTGACCGGGAGCATGAACTCCTCGGTGAACAGCTCGGAGTGCGCGAGGCGGAGCGCGAGCAGCCCGACGCCGAAGGCGAGTCCGGCCAGGAGCGGGCTGCCGGTCGCGTCCTTGACCGCGAGCATCGCCATGATCCCGAGACCGACGTCGATCCCGCCGAAGATCCCGGTGACGACGAGCGCCCGCGTCGTGCGGTGCAGGCGCTCCTCGCCCTCGGTGACGGTGTTCTCGAACTCCTCGTGGAGCTCCTCCTCGAGACGCTTCTCGACCCCGTCGACCTCGACGGTGTCTTCAGTCTGCGCCGCCTCGGCCTGCGGGCCGCTCGGACGGTCGGGTTCGTCGGTCACGGGCGCAGGCCCGGGGGTGGGGTCGTCATCGCCTCAGGATGACGCACACGCGCCCGCCTCGGCCTGCGGGAGACGCGCGTGTCAGGGATGCGCGTGTCAGAGAGCTGCGCTGATTCAGAGCGCCTTGATGATGTCCTCGACCCGGTCCTTGGCGTCGCCGAAGAGCATCGCGCTGTTGTCGCGGAAGAAGAGCGGGTTCTGCACGCCCGCGTAGCCGGTGTTCATCGACCGCTTGAACACGATGACGTCGCCGGCCTCCCACACCTTCAGGACCGGCATGCCCGCGATGGGGCTCGACGGGTCCTCCTGGGCGGCCGGGTTGACCGTGTCGTTGGCCCCGATGACGAGGACGACGTCGGTGTCGGAGAGGTCGTCGTTGATCTCGTCCATCTCCAGGACGACGTCGTAGGGCACCTTCGCCTCGGCGAGGAGCACGTTCATGTGCCCGGGCAGGCGACCGGCGACGGGGTGGATGCCGAAGCGGACGTCGACGCCCTTCTCGCGCAGCTTCTTCGTCAGATCGGCGACGGGGTACTGCGCCTGCGCGACCGCCATGCCGTAGCCCGGCGTGATGACGACGGACTTCGCCTCCGTGAGGAGCTCGGCGACCTCGGCCGCGGTCGTCTCGCGGTGCGAGCCGTAGTCCTTCGCCTCACCCGTCACCGCGCCGTCGGAGCCGAAGCCGCCGGCGATGACGTTGATGAACGACCGGTTCATCCCCTTGCACATGATGTAGGAGAGGTAGGCACCCGAGGAGCCGACGAGCGCGCCGGTGACGATGAGCAGGTCGTTGCTCAGCATGAAGCCCGCCGCCGCGGCGGCCCAGCCCGAGTAGCTGTTGAGCATCGAGACGACGACCGGCATGTCGCCGCCACCGATCGCCGCGACGAGGTGCGCGCCGAGGGCGAGGGCGATGACGAGCATGAGCATGAGCGGGAACGGATTGTCCGTGGGCACGAACCACACGCCGAGCGCGATCGTCACGAGGATCGCCGCGAGGTTGATGAGGTTGTGCTTGGGCAGGCTCAGCGGCGCCGACTTCATCTTCGCCGACAGCTTGAGGAAGGCGATGATCGAGCCGGTGAGCGTCACCGCACCGATGAAGACGCCGACGAAGACCTCACCGTTGTGGATGAGGTGGAGCTGGTGGGGGTCGCCGTCGCTCAGCGACGCCTCTCCCGGCCCGGCGATCCAACTGTTGAAGCCGACGAGCACCGCGGCGAGGCCGACGAAGCTGTGCAGCATCGCGATGAGCTCGGGCATGCCGGTCATCTGCACGCGCAGCGCGAACCAGACACCGATCGCGCCGCCGATGACCATCGCGACGAGCAGGATGGCCATCCCGACCGCGCCTCCGAGGTCGGCGGCGAGGATGATCGTGGAGAGCAGCGCGAGGGTCATGCCGGCGATGCCGCAGGCGTTGCCGAACTTCGCGCTCTCGTGCTTGGAGAGCCCCGCGAGTGCGAGGACGAAGAGGAACGCGGCGACGATGTAGGTCGCCTGGACGAAGGTCTCGATCATGTCCTCAGCCCTTCGTGAACATCGTGAGCATGCGCTGGGTGACGGTGAATCCGCCGAAGACGTTGATGCTGGCCACGAGGGTCGCGACGAAGGCCAGCACGAGCACGGCGGGGTTGGCCACCCCGACCTGCAGCATCGCGCCGACGACGATGATCCCCGAGATCGCGTTGGTCACCGACATGAGCGGCGTGTGCAGCGCGTGGTGCACCGCGCCGATGACGTAGAAGCCGATGACGACCGACAGCATGAAGACGGTGAAGTGGCCGAGGAAGGACGGCGGTGACGTGCCGGCGAGCAGGAGGAAGAGGGCGCAGCCGATCGCCAGGCCCCCGATCTTCACCGCCCCCGAGACGGGCTTCTTCTCCGGCTTGGCGACCGCGGCCGAGGCGCCGGCCGCGGGGACGACCTGCGTCGGCGCGGCGGAGACCTGGACCGCCGGAGGCGGCCAGAGGATCTCGCCGGACTTCACGACCGTCATGCCGCGCTGGACGACGTCGTCCATGTCGAGGTCGAGCTGTCCGTCCTTGGCCGGGGTGAGCAGCGTCATGAGGTTGACGATGTTCGTCCCGTAGAGCTGCGAGGCCTGGGTCGGCAGCCGCCCGGCGAGGTCGGTGTAGCCCAGGATCGTCACGCCGTTCGGCGTGACGACCTTCTCGCCCGCGACCGAGCCGGCGACGTTGCCGCCCTGGGAGGCGGCCATGTCGACGATGACGCTGCCCGGCTTCATGCTCGCGACCATCTCTTCGGTGAGCAGGCGCGGGGCCTGGCGACCGGGGATGAGGGCCGTCGTGATGACGATGTCGACGTCCTTGGCCTGCTCCGCATAGAGCTGGGCGGCCTTGGCGTCATAGTCGGCGGAGGTCTCCTTGGCGTAGCCGTCGCTCGAGGCCTGCGCGGGCGTGTCCTGCACCGAGAGGAACTGCGCGCCCATCGAGCCGACCTGCTCGGCGACCTCGGGGCGGGGATCGGTCGCGCGGACGATCGCGCCGAGGCTGCCCGCGGCGCCGATCGCGGCGAGCCCGGCGACACCGGCGCCCGCGACGAGGACCTTGGCCGGCGGCACCTTGCCCGCAGCGG
>CAKUJB010000082.1 GCA_934661165.1 uncultured Microbacteriaceae bacterium
GACTGCCGGGAGCGGCGTTGCGGGGCGCGTGAGGCGGCCGCCTGCGCGGCCTCGGCGCGGCGCGCCCGCTCCTGAGCGACGGCACGGGCGGCCCGCTCCCGCGCGGTCGTGTTGACCCCGTGCTGCGCGATGCCTGCGCCGGCCGCGACGAGCCCCGCGATGACGGCGATGAGCCCGTTCGCGGCCCCCACGCCCGCGGTGACGGCGAGCCAGCCCTGCCAGCCGAGGACGGCGAGCGCCGCGACGAGGACGGCGGTGACGGCGAGCCGGGTGCGGCGGAGCCGCGTCGCGGCGGCGGCCCGCACGTCGACGGCGGCGCGGGCCTCGGCGAGCACCTGCTGCTTCGTCAGCCGGGACGCGGCGATCCGCGCCTTCGCGGCGTTCTCGAGCCGGAGCGCCTCCGGCGCCTCCGCCGTCTCGGCGAGGACGCGGATGGTCTGCTGGAGCCGCACGGCATTGCGCTCGCTCGCGAGGTACTCGCGGCGCTGCAGCCAGTTCGGCACGAGGTAGGCGAGCCAGAGCACGGCTGCCACCGCGAACAGGATCCCTCCGCCGAACCACGACTCCATGGCGGTCAGGCTAGGTCGCGCGCGGGCCGAGCGCGGGACGCCACACCGAACATTCAAGAAGAGCTTGAATGTGCGCGGCTCACGTCCGGATGCCCGCGGCGATCCGATCGACGGCGGGGACCTTCGCCCAGTTCGGGTCGACGCGGTCGGAGCGCCACCGCTCGAGCACGCCGAACGGCACGTCTTCGACCGTGAGCGCGAACGCGAAGTGGTCGCGCCAGCCGCCGTCGATGTGGATGTACCGACGGCGCAGGCCCTCGTAGCGGAAGCCGAGCTTCTCGACGACCCGCAGCGAGGCCGCGTTCTCCGGCCGGATGCAGATCTCGACACGGTGCAGGCCGAGCTCCGTGAAGCAGTGGTCGGCGACGAGCGCGACGGCGGTCGGCGTCACCCCGCGGCCGGCGACGCGCTCGACGACCCAGTAGCCGATCGCGCAGGACGACAGGGAGCCGAAGGCGATCTGCGAGACGTTGAGCTGTCCGGCGAACGCGCCGTCGACCTCGAGGGCGAACGGCAGGCCGATGCCCGAGCGCGCCATGTCCCGCAGGAGCCGGATGCCGCCGCGGGCGTCGTAGTAGGGCCCGGCGCCCGGGTTCGTCGCCTCCCAGCGACGCAGCCAGCTCCGGTTGCGGCGCAGCTCCTCGTCGAGCGCCTTCGCGTCCCGCACCCGGATCGGGCGGACCGTCACGATCGGGTCGCGCAGCGTGGGCAGCGTCAGGCGCATCAGAGGCCCGCCGAGAACTCCTTGAGCCACGTCCGCAGCTCGGGGCCGAGGTCGTCGCGGTCGACCGCGATGTGCACGATCGCCTTGAGGTACTCGAGCTTGTCGCCCGTGTCGTAGCGACGGCCGTGCCAGACGACGCCGACGACGCCGCCGCCGCGGCCGGACTCGGCGTGGCGCTGCAACGCGTCGGTGAGCTGGATCTCCCCTCCCGCGCCCGGCTCGGTCGCCTCGAGCGTGTCGTAGATCTCCGGGGTGAGGACGTAGCGGCCGGAGATCGCGAGCCGCGACGGCTCGGTGCCCGGCGCCGGCTTCTCGACGAGCCCGGTGATCCGGACGACGTCGGGATCGTCGCCGAACGCCTCGATCGTCGCGACGCCGTACTTGTGGACCTCCGACGCCGGGACCTCCTCGAGGGCGACGACGCTCGCGCCGGTCGCCTCGTGGACCTCGACGAGCTTGCGCAGCAGCGCCTCCTGGTCCTCGAAGATGTTGTCGCCGAGCAGCACGGCGAACGCCTCGTCGCCCACGTGCTGGCGCGACTTGAGGATCGCGTGGCCGAGGCCGAGCGCGTCGCCCTGGCGCAGGTAGTGGACGTCGGCGAGCTCGGCGGAGTACATGACCTCGCGCAGCCGCGAGGCGTCGCCCTTCGCCTCGAGCGCGCTCTCGAGCTCGTAGTTGCGGTCGAAGTGGTTCTCGAGCGCGTTCTTGTTGCGCCCGGTGATCATGAGGATGTCGATGAGCCCCGCGGCCACCGCCTCCTCGACGACGTACTGGATCGCGGGCTTGTCGACGACGGGGAGCATCTCCTTCGGCATCGCCTTCGTCGCCGGGAGGAACCTGGTCCCCATCCCCGCGGCCGGGATGACTGCCTTCGTCACTGCGCGCACCATGGCCACCAGCCTACGACCCGGCCCGTCGCGCCCCCTGCCTAGGATGGGGCCATGTCGAGCGATGCGACCAGTGCGAAGCGGGCGCTGCGCGCCGAGATCCGGGCGCGCCGGCTCAACGCGACCTCGACGGAGCGGGAGCGCGACGCCCACGGTCACACGGCGCGGCTCGTCGAGCTCGTCACGCAGCGCGGCGCGGCATCCGTCGCGGCCTACCTCTCGACGGACCACGAGCCGAGCACGCGCGGCTTCCTCGCCTGGGCGCAGGCGGCGGGGGTGCGGGTCCTGCTGCCGATCTCGCGGGAGGACGGCCTCCTCGACTGGGCCGGCTACGACGGCGGCGCGGAGGACCTCGACCACCTCGGCATGCCGACGCCGACGACCGAGCTCCTCGGGCCGATCGCGGTCAACGACGTCGACCTCATCATCGTGCCCGCCTCCGCGGTCGACGAGTCGGGGATGCGGATGGGCTGGGGTCGCGGCTACTTCGACCGGACGCTCGGATCGATGGCGTCCAGGCCGCCCGTCTATGCTGTCGTCTTCGACCACGAGGTCCTCCCCGAGGTGCCGCACGACGCGCACGACGAGCGGATCGACGGCGCGGTCACCCCCACCCGTCTCCTCACCTTCTGACTGCGACATGCCCACGTACTCCTACCGCTGCACCGAGTGCGGCACCGCCTTCGACATCGTCCAGGCCTTCACCGACGACTCGCTCACCGAGTGCCCGAGCTGCAGCGGCCGACTGCGCAAGCTCTTCAGCGCCGTCGGCGTGACGTTCAGCGGCAGCGGCTTCTACCGCACCGACTCGCGCGCCGAGGCGAAGTCCGGCGCGGGCTCGAGCGGGGCGGGCGGCACCGGGTCGAGCACGCCCACGACCTCCGGCTCCGGCGACTCGGGCGGCAGCGGGGCGTCCTCGAGCAGCGGCACGGCCGCGGCGAAGCCCGCGAGCACCGCGGCGAGCGGCGCGTAGCGCCGGGGCGAGACAGCGCATTCCTCCCGGCGTGCCCGACGCGCCTCCTTGTCAGCCGCGCATCCGTGCGCTGAGATGGCTCGAGCGGCGCGCACGGCGCCCACCCGACGGAGAGGCGGCCACCGGATGTTCCAGGGCTTCAAGGAGTTCATCGCGAAGGGCAATGTCATCGATCTCGCGGTCGCGGTCGTCATCGGCGCGGCCTTCGGCGCGATCGTCACGGCGATCGTCGACGCGGTCATCAACCCGCTCATCGGGGCGTTCCTGCCCTCCGGCGACCTCGCGAGCTGGGTGATCCCGATCCCGGGCATCTTCGCGACCGCCGAGTTCGGCATCGGGGCGATCATCTCCGCGATCATCAACTTCGTCGCGATCGCCCTCGTCGTCTACTTCGCACTCGTGCTGCCGATGAACCGGCTCAAGGCACGCCAGGCCGCTCGTGCCGGCGTCGTCGAGGAGGCCCCCGCGCCGACGCAGGAGCAGCTCCTCACGGAGATCCGCGACCTGCTCGCGCAGCAGCAGCGCTGAGGCGGCGCCCGTCGGCGGGCGCGGCGGGGCGACGGAGGAATGCGCGGCGCGCGTCCCGCGGCACGCTCGCGTCCGCGACGACGAACGACTGCCGGTCGGTGCCGCGCGTCGGGCGGACGGGGCGCCGTCCCTCGCGGACTCAGTAGTGCGGCGGCTTGTCGCCGCGGAGCCGCTCGTCGTTGTCCGTCGAGGTGTGGCGGCGCGGCTCCGGCGCGGGGTGCGGGTCGGAGCCGGGTGGCGGCTCGGTGCGGGCGCGACGTCGCCGGCGCGGCGTCGAGGGCGGCCCCGGCTCGCGCCCCGGGTCACCCGCGAGAGGTGACGACCCCGGCTCGCGCGCGGGATCGAACTCGGCGCCGACCTCGGGCTCGGCGGGATGCTGGGGATCCGGCTGCGCGCTGGGATCCTCGCCCGGAACCCCAGCATCCAGCGGATTTCCCAGCGCGCGGTCCGGCTCCACGTCCACGACTAGCGGAAGTCGCCCTCGAGGCCGGGCAGCGTGATGGGCTCCGTCGTCGGCAGCGCCGCGTCGGACGCGCTGAGCGGCGGCAGCTCGGAGGTCGGCCGGAGGTCCTCGGCGACGAACGCCTGCTCGAGCGAGTCGCTCAGGGCGAACGGGGCGCCGTCCGTCGCGGTGTCCTCGACCGCCGCGACGTCGGTCTCCGCGACCGTCTCGGCGAAGGTCCGGTCCGCCGCGGACCCGGCCGGCGCGAACGGCTCGGCCCCGGCCCCGGCCGCCTCCGAGTCCACGTCCACGTCCGCTTCCGCTTCCGCTTCCGCTTCCGCCATGATCGACCACGCGCTCACCGGCTCCGCCTGCGCGTCCGCGATGCGGTCGCCGAAGGCCTCGAGCGGCGCGATGGCCTCCCCGACGAGCTCGCCCTCCGTGACGGGGGGCACCTCGGGCACCGTCGCCGCCGGGACCGCCGGGGCGACATACGTCGCACGACGGGGACCCGGCACGGGCTCCGCGCCCTCGGGCACGGCGAGGAGCTCCGCGATGCGCTCGGCGATCGCGTCGGGCGCCTGGAACAGTTCGAACGCGTGGACCCGCACGTAGTGCCAGCCGAGCCGGCCGAGGAGCTCGGGTCGCATCCGGAGCGACTCCCGGAGGCTGCCGGCCAGCAGGTCGCTGTCCGACTCGATGACGGCCGCGCGCGCGCCGTAGCTCGCGACGAGCGGCAGGACCCCGCGGTAGCCGAGTCGTGTCGTGACGCCGCGGGCGCCGAGGCGCTCGGCGAGGTCGACGATCATGGGGTCGCCGTCGCCGTCCCGGTCAGCGGGCGGCCGGGTGTGGGCGATGTCCTCGAGCACCTCGCGGAAGGCGACGACGCCGCCCGACACCCGCGCGGGATCGATGTCGTCGACGCCGACCGAGGTGACGATGCGGCACGCGCGCCGCGCTGCGGTGAGCGCGGAGGCGAGGAGCTGCTCCCCGCCGGGCCCGCCGAGCGGGCCGAACTCGGTGAGCACCCGACCGTGC
>CAKUJB010000083.1 GCA_934661165.1 uncultured Microbacteriaceae bacterium
GAATGCGGTCACCGAGATCCTCGACCGCGCCCGCTTCGACGCGGCCGGACTGCTGCCGGCGATCGTGCAGGAGGAGTCGACCGGTGCGGTCCTCATGCTCGGCTGGATGGACCGGGAAGCGCTGCGTCGGACGCTCACGGAAGGGCGGGCCACCTACTGGAGCCGCTCGCGGCAGGAGTACTGGCGCAAGGGCGACACGAGCGGGCACGTCCAGCTCGTGCGCGCCGCCGCCCTCGACTGCGACTCCGATGCGCTCCTGCTCACCGTCCACCAGGTCGGTCCCGCCTGTCACACGGGCGCGCATGCCTGCTTCGACGTCGATCCGCTCGATCCGGTGCGGGGCGAGGCATGACGACGACGAGCCGCGCGGACTTCGACGCCGCGATCGCCGCCGGGCACCGGGTCGTGCCGGTCCTCCGCGAGCGCTTCGCCGACGCCGAGACCCCGGTCGGGATCTATCGCAAGCTCGCGCAGGGGCGACCCGGCACCTTCCTCCTCGAGTCCGCGGAGCCCGGCGGGATCTGGTCGCGGTGGTCGTTCGTCGGCGTCGCGACGTTCGGCACGCTCACGGCGCGCGACGACGCGACCGTCTGGGTGCCCGGCGCACTCGACGCGACCCGCGCCCTCGGCGACGCGATCGACCTGCCCCCGCTCGCCGCGCTCGACGCCCTCTACCGCCGCTGGGCGACGCCGCGCGTGCCCGGCCACCCGCCGCTCACGGGCGGCCTCGTCGGCTACATCGGCTGGGACGCGGTCCGGCAGATCGAGCGGCTCCCGCATCGCCCGGAGGTCGACGCCGTCGTCGACGTGCCGGTCCAGTCCTTCGGCCTCGTCTCCGAGATGCTCGCGCTCGACCACCGGCACGGCACCGTCACGCTCATCGCCTCGGTGCTCGGCGACGGCGACGCGACGCCCGAGGCGCTGTGGGCCGACGCCCAGGCCCGGCTCGACGCGCTCGAGGCGCGCCTCGGCGAGCCGAGCGCGCCGGACGTCGCCGAGATCGACCTCGCCGTCGGCGCGACGCCCCGCCACCGCGGCACGCAGGACGACTACGAGGCGATGGTGCGGCGCTCTCGCGAACTCATCCACGACGGCGACGTCTTCCAGGTCGTGCTGAGCCAGCGCTTCGACCACGACTCGACGGCGGACCCGCTCGACGTCTACCGGGTGCTGCGCGCGCTCAACCCGAGCCCGTACATGTACCTGCTCTCGCTCGCCGACGCCGACGGCCACCCGTTCTCGGTCGTCGGCTCGAGCCCGGAGGCGCTCGTCAAGGTGACGGAGGGCCGCGCGACGAGCCACCCGATCGCCGGCTCCCGGCCGCGCGGCGAGACCCCGGAGCTCGACGACGCGCACGCGGAGGAGCTCCTCCAGGACCCGAAGGAGCGCGCCGAGCACCTCATGCTCGTCGACCTCGCCCGCAACGACCTCGCGAAGGTCGGCGTCGCCGGCACCGTCGAGCTCACGCAGTTCATGGTCATCGAGCGCTACAGCCACATCATGCACATCGTGTCGACCGTCGAGGCGGACCTCCGGGACGATGTGACGCCGATCGACGTCTTCCGCGCGACGTTCCCCGCCGGGACGCTCTCCGGGGCGCCGAAGCCGCGCGCGCTCGAGATCATCGACGAGCTCGAGCCCGCGGTTCGCGGCGTCTACGGCGGCGTCGTCGGGTACTTCGACCTCGCCGGCGACGCGGATCTCGCGATCGCCATCCGCACCACCGTGATCAAGGACGGCGTCGCGACCGTGCAGGCCGGTGCCGGGCTCGTCGCGGACTCCGTGCCGACGACCGAGCACATCGAGACGATGAACAAGGCGGCCGCCCCGCTGCGCGCCGTCGCGATCGCGAACGCGCTGCGGCGGTAGCCCGTGGACCCGGCACTCGCGATCGGCCTCGTCGTCGTCGTCGCGGCATTCCTCGGCTGGTGGCTCTGGGCCGCCCGACGGCGTCGCCGGCGCGACCCCGACGGCACCGAGCCGCGAGACGCGTGGGATGCGCTCAACCGGGGCATCGACCCATCCGAATCCGACCCGCCCGAGCCCGGCGCGGGCGAGCCCGACGGGGCCGAGGGTCCACGCTAGACTGAGGGCATGAGCAACGGCAGTGACCCGGGACACGGCAACTCACCGGCGTCGTGGACGGCGGTGACCGTCATCCTCGTCGCGTTCGTCATCGGGACCTTCGCGTTCTGGTTCGACGCGCAGTGGCTCGTCTGGGCGGCCGCGGCGCTCGCCGTCGTCGGCCTGCTCGTCGGCTGGGTCATGAAGGCCATGGGCTACGGCGTCGGCGGCCACAGGGTCCAGACGAAGTCGCATTGACCATGCTCGCCGCCCTGCTCGCCGGGGCGCTCGAGGACGCCGCCGCGCGCCGCGTCGACGCGCCGCTGTCGGCCGTCGAGCGACATGCCCTCGCGATGCCGCCCGCGATCGACGCCGCCGCGGCCCTCGCGCCGCGCGAGACGATCCACGTCATCGCCGAGATCAAGCGCGCGTCGCCCTCACGCGGCGCCCTCGCCGACATCCCGGAGCCGAGCACGCTCGCCCGGGAGTACGCCTTCGGCGGCGCCTCCGCGATCTCCGTCCTCACCGAGGAGCGCCGCTTCGGCGGCTCGCTCCGCGACCTCCGCGAGGTCCGTGAGGCCGTCGAGACGCCGTTGCTGCGCAAGGACTTCATCGGCGAGGAGTACCAGATCCTCGAGGCGCGGGCCGCCGGCGCCGACCTCGTCCTCCTCATCGTCGCGTCCCTCGAGCAGCGCCTACTCGCGCGGCTCCACGACTTCGCCCGCGAGCTCGGCATGACGCCGCTCGTCGAGACGCACTCGGCCGAGGAGCTCTCCCGCGCCGCCGACGTCGGCGCGCAGGTCATCGGCGTGAATGCGCGGGATCTGCGCACCTTCGAGCTCGACCGCGAGCTGTTCGGCCGACTCGCGGACCACTTCCCCGAGGGCGCCGTGAAGATCGCGGAGTCCGCGGTCCACTCGGTCGAGGACGTCGTCGCATACCGCGCCGCGGGGGCGGACGTCGTCCTCGTCGGCGAGGCGCTCGTGACCGGGGGCGATCCGGCGGCGGCCGTCAGCGCATTCATCGAGGCGACCGCGACCGAGGAGGCGTGATGGGACTGCGTGACGAGTACGGACCGTTCTTCGGCGACTACGGCGGGCGGTTCATGCCGGAGTCGCTCATCGAGGCGATCGACGAGATCGCCGCGGCGTACGACGACCTCAAGGCCGACCCGGCCTTCCACGCGGAGCTCGGCGAGCTGCACCGCAGCTACACGGGCCGCCCCTCGATCATCACCGAGGCGCCGCGGTTCGCGCAGCACGCGGCGGGCGCCCGCATCCTCCTCAAGCGCGAGGACCTCAACCACACGGGCTCGCACAAGATCAACAACGTGCTCGGCCAGGCGCTCCTCACCCGTCGGCTCGGCAAGACCCGCGTCATCGCGGAGACCGGCGCGGGCCAGCACGGCGTCGCGACGGCGACCGCCGCCGCGCTCTTCGGCATGGACTGCACGATCTACATGGGCGAGGTCGACACCGAGCGCCAGGCGCTCAACGTCGCCCGCATGCGGCTGCTCGGCGCCGAGGTCGTCCCCGTGCGCACCGGCTCGCGGACGCTCAAGGACGCGATCAACGAGGCGTTCCGGGACTGGGTGACGAACGTCGCGACGACGAACTACGTCTTCGGCACCGCCGCGGGCCCGCACCCGTTCCCCGCGCTCGTCCGCGACCTGCAGAAGATCATCGGCGAGGAGGCCCGCGAGCAGGTGCTCGCCGCGACGGGTGCCCTCCCGGCCGCGGTCGTCGCGTGCGTCGGCGGCGGGTCGAACGCGATCGGCATCTTCGACGCCTTCCTCGACGACGCGGACGTGCGTCTCTACGGGATCGAGGCCGCGGGCGACGGCATCGACACGAAGCGGCACGCCGCCTCGATCGAGCGCGGTCGGCCGGGCATCCTGCACGGCGCCCGCACGTACGTGCTGCAGAACGAGGACGGCCAGACGATCGAGTCGCACTCGATCTCGGCGGGTCTCGACTATCCGGGCGTCGGCCCCGAGCACGCGTGGCTCGCCGACATCGGCCGCGCCGAGTACCTGCCGGCGACGGACACGGAGGCCATGGACGCGCTGCGGCTGCTGTCCCGCACGGAGGGCATCATCCCGGCGATCGAGTCCGCGCACGCCCTCGCGGGCGCGCTCCGGCTCGCGCCGCAGCTCGTCGCCGAGCGCGGCGAGGGCGCCGTCATCCTCGTCAACCTCTCGGGCCGCGGCGACAAGGACATGGAGACCGCCGGGAAGTGGTTCGGTCTCCTCGACGGGCAGGAGCAAGCATGAATGCGCGGGATGCGTCCGCCGGTCCCCGCCTGATCGGCTACCTGCCGGTCGGGTACCCGCACCTCGAGGGCTCGATCGATGCGGCCGTCGCGCTCGTCGAGCACGGCGTCGAGGGCATCGAGCTCGGCGTCCCATACTCCGACCCCGTCATGGACGGCCCGGTCATCCAGGAGGCGACGCAGTTCGCGCTCGACGCGGGCTTCCGCCTCCGCCACGTCTTCGAGGCGATCCGGGGCATCCGGGGCCGCGGGGTCACGGCGCCGATCTGGGTCATGACGTACTGGAACCCCGTCGTGCAGTACGGCGTCGACCGCTTCGCGGACGAGCTGAAGGCGGCGGGCGCGCAGGGCCTCATCACCCCCGACATCACGCCGGACGCCGCGGACGACTGGATCGCCGCGAGCGAACGCACGGGCCTCGATCGGATCTTCCTCGCCGCGCCGAGCTCGACCGACGAGCGCCTCCGGATGATCGTCGAGGCGAGCCGCGGCTGGATCTACGCGGTCTCGACCATGGGCGTCACGGGCACGCGCGAGGACGTCGACCAGGCGGCCCGCTCGCTCGTGGCCCGGCTCCGGGCCGCGGGGGCCGAGCGCATTCATGTCGGCATCGGCATCTCGACCGCCGAGCAGGTCGCGGAGGTCCTCGACTACGCCGACGGCGCGATCGTCGGCTCCGCCATCGTCCGCGCGATCATCGACGAGCGCGAGGCCGGCGCCGCGGCGGTCGCGCAGCGGCTCGCGGAGGGGCTGCCCGGCCGGTCCTGACCGGAGCAGTGGCCGACGGCGTCTAGGATCGCTACGTG
>CAKUJB010000084.1 GCA_934661165.1 uncultured Microbacteriaceae bacterium
GCGCCGAGCTCCGCACCGACCACCAGGTCACGGGCCTCAAGCGCCGGAAGGACGGCACCTGGCGCGTCAAGCTCCGCCACCTCGTCGGCCGCACGCCGGACCAGGTGACGGCGCGCTTCGTCTTCGTCGGCGCGGGCGGCGCGGCCCTCCCGTTGCTCCAGTCGAGCGGCATCAAGGAGATCCGCGGCTACGGCGGCTTCCCGATCAGCGGGCAGTTCCTCCGCACTGACGACGAGGCGATCGTGCAGCGCCACCTCGCGAAGGTCTACGGCAAGGCCTCGGTCGGCGCCCCGCCGATGTCGGTGCCGCACCTCGACACCCGCGTCGTCGACGGGCAGCGCAGCCTGCTCTTCGGCCCGTACGCCGGCTTCTCGACGAAGTTCCTCAAGCACGGCTCGCTGCTCGACCTCTTCGGCAGCCTCCGCTGGCACAACCTCGGGACGATGATCGCCGTCGGCCTCAAGAACTTCTCACTCGTGAAGTACCTCGTCGGCGAGGTCCTCGCGACCCGCGCGAAGCAGGACCAGGCGCTCCTCGACTTCGCCCCCGGCATCGACCCGTCGAAGTTCACCAAGATCACCGCCGGCCAGCGCGTCCAGATCATGAAGCGCGGCGCGGACGGCAAGGCCGTGCTGCAGTTCGGCACCGAGGTCGTCGCCGCGTCGGACGGCTCGATCGCGGGCCTGCTCGGCGCCTCCCCGGGCGCCTCGACGGCCGTGCCGATCATGCTCGACCTCATCGCACGCTGCTTCCCCGACCGCATGGCTGACTGGGAGCCGACGCTCAAGGCCCTCATCCCGAGCTACGGCGTCAAGCTCGCCGACGACCCCGCCCTCGTCGCGAGGCTGCTCGCCGACACGACCGAGGCGCTCCAGCTGTCGAGGTGACCACCGCGCATTCGTGACGAATGCGGATCTCGCGCCCGTCGCATTCGTGACGAGTGCGCGGGTCGCCCCCGTTCGACCGCCCGTCTCAGCGCGCGGTCAACAGATGCCGCGGCGGCCCCTCGAGCCTGGCGACCGCGATCTTGACCTCGACGAGCTCGCGCGCGACCCCATCGATCCTCGCGCTGAGCTGGTCGTCGAGCGCGTCGATGCGCGCGCCCAGCCGGTCACCGAGTCGCTGCTCGACCGCGTCGATCCTGGTGCTGAGCTTGTCATCCAGTGTGGCGATCTGGCCGCTGAGCTTGCCGTCCAGCGCCGCGATCTCCCCGCGGAGCTGCTGCTGCCCCGCATCGCTACGGCGGACCAACCAGCCGAACGCGCCGAAGAAGCTCAGCAGCAGGGCTGCCGCGCTGATCACGATCGCGATCGTCTCGACGGACATGGTCACCTTTCCATTCTGATCCGGTGCCGACGATGATGCCAGCATCGTCCGACGTCGGTGCGGCCGTGCCCGCAGGGCTGTGGAGAACGTCCAAAGCTGCACCGCTGTGGACAACCCACGTGGTGCGCGTGGTTGGGCGCCGCCGACCTACGTCACGCTCGGCCGCGACACGGCGACGACCTCGACGATGCCCTCGAGCCCCGCGAAGTCAGCGGGATTCGTCGTGTAGACCGGCAGCGCATTCGCCGCGGCGACCGCGGCGATCTGCAGGTCGGCGACTCGGGCGCGGACAGAGCGGCCGCTCGCCGCGACCACCGCCGCGATCCGCCCATACGCGCGCGCCGCCTCCGTGTCATAGGGCAGCGGGTCGAAGCTGTCCTCGGCGCGCTGCAGGACGTCGAGCCGGCGGGCGAACTCCATGCGGCTGTCGGAGTCGACCGGTGCGATCAGCTGCACACCGGCCGTGAGCTCCCCGAGGGTGATCGCGCTGATCGCCATCTCGTCCGGGAGGTCGCCCGGGTCGATCGCGGCCTGCAGGATCAGGATGTTGGTGTCGAGCAGCCCCCGACTCGGCTCAGCCGTCATACGGGTCCCTGACCGCTTCGTCGGCGGCGCGATCGAGATCGACGCGGAATGCGTCGGGGTCCGGGATGGCCGCGTGGCGCGCGGATTCGAAGAATGCGTCGCGCGTCACGAACCGCCGAGTGCGTCGCAGGGCGATGAGTTCGCCGATCCCTCGACCATTGCGCGTGACCGTGAACGAGGCACCGCCCTCGACCGCGTCCATGATCTCTTTCGAGCGGAGTCGCAGGTCGCGCTGGCTGAGTGAACCCGACATGCATCAAAGGTAGCACCGCGTGCTACCGCGTGCTACCGCCTGATGCCGCGCCCTACCGCCGCCCCGCCCCACCGCGGGCCGACCCGCGCCCGCGGTCCGGCTTGATGTCGATGAGCTTGCCGCTGATCCGCGTCGCCGAGAGGCGGTCGAGCACGTCGCCGGGCAGGTCGGCCGGCAGCTCGACGATCGAGAAGTCCGGGCGGATGTCGATGCGGCCGAAGTCGTCGCGGCCGAGCCCGCCCTCGTTCGCGAGTGCGCCGACGATCTGCCGCGGCTGGACCTTGTGCCGCTTGCCGACCTCGATCCGGTACGGCGCCATGGGCTGCGTCGACCGCGGCCGCCGCTCGCGATCCGGCCGATCCCCGCGCTCGCCCCGACCCTCGCGATCTCCCCGATCCCCGCGATCGCGGTCCCTACGACCCCGCTCCGCAAACCGCTCTCCACCACCCCGCGCATACCGTGGATCGTCCGCCGCGATGAGCAGCGGCTCGTCCCCCTGCGCGACGACGGCGAGCGCCGCCGCGACGTCGGCCTCGGGCACGTCGTGATGCGTGACGTAGTGTGCGATGATGTCGCGGAAGCCGGCGATCCGGTCGGTCTGCGTCAGCGCCGCGGTGATGGCGTCGTCGAAGCGGGCGAGCCGCGTGACGTTGACGTCCTCGACGGTCGGCAGCTGCATCTGCGTGAGCGGCTGCCGGGTCGCGCGCTCGATCGCGTCGAGGAGCCGCCGCTCCCGCGGGGTGACGAAGGAGATGGCCGCGCCGCTGCGCCCGGCCCGCCCGGTCCGGCCGATGCGGTGGACGTACGACTCGGTGTCGATGGGGATGTCGTAGTTGACGACGTGGGTGATGCGGTCGACGTCGAGCCCGCGGGCGGCGACGTCGGTCGCGACGAGGATGTCGAGCCGCCCGGTGCGCAGCTGCTGCACGGTCCGCTCCCGCTGCGCCTGGGCGACGTCGCCGCTGATCGCGGCGGCGGAGTAGCCGCGCGCCCGGAGCTTCTCGGCGAGGGTCTCGGTCTCGGTCTTCGTCCGGACGAAGATGATCATCCCGTCGAAGTCCTCGACCTCGAGGATCCGGGTGAGCGCGTCGACCTTCTGCTGGTACGAGACGATGAGGTAGCGCTGCGTCGTGTTCGCCGAGGTCGTCGTCCGCGCCGCGACGGTGATCTCCTCGGGGTCGCGCAGGTGCTGCGTCGCGATGCGCCGGATCGCCGCGGGCATGGTCGCGGAGAAGAGGGCGACCTGCTTGTCCTCGGGCGTCTCGGCGAGGATCGTGTCGACGTCCTCGGCGAACCCCATCTTGAGCATCTCGTCCGCCTCGTCGAGCACGAGGTACTTCAGCTCGCTGAGGTCGAGCGTGCCCTTCGCGACGTGGTCCATGACGCGGCCGGGCGTGCCGACGACGACGTGGACGCCACGCCGCAGCGCCGACAGCTGCACCCCGTACGCCTGGCCGCCGTAGATGGGCAGCAGGCTGACGCCGCGCAGATGCGCCGCATACGCCTCGAACGCCTCGCTCACCTGCAGTGCGAGCTCCCGCGTCGGGGAGAGGACGAGCGCCTGCGGGAGCTTCTGCGTGACGTCGAGCCGGGTCAGGAACGGCAACGCGAACGCCGCGGTCTTCCCCGTCCCGGTCTGCGCGAGCCCGACGACGTCGCGGCCGGCGAGCAGCGCCGGGATGGTCGCGACCTGGATCGCGGACGGCGTCTCGTAGCCGATCTCCTTGATGGCCTTGAGCACGGGTTCGCTCAGCCCGAGCTCCGTGAAGGTCGGTCCGCCCCCGCCGGCGTCGCCCGCGTCGTCAGCGGTGGTCTCGGGGGCGTCACCGCTCGCGGAGGTCATGCGGTCAACGCTAGTCGCGCATTCGTCACGAATGCGCGGGGTCGCGTCCGCCGCGGCGGTATCAGTCGGCGCCCGCCCGCTCGCGACGGCGTCAGCGTGCCGTGACCAGGTGTCGCTGCGGGCCCTCCAGCCGCGCAACGGCGATCTTCACCTCGACCAGCTCTCGCCCCACCCCGTCGACCTTCTCGTCGAGCCGGTCGATGCGGGCTTCGAGCTTTTGCTCGACCTGGTCGATGCGCGCCTCCAGTCGCGCTTCGAGGTGGTCCGCCCGTGCGTCGGTGCGGCGAATCATCCATCCGAAGGCGCCGACGAAGCCGAGCAGCAGCGTCGCGCTGCTGATCACGATAGCGATCGTCTCGACGGACATGGTCACCCTCCTATTGTGAGCCGGATGCGGCGATCCTGCCAGTCACCGCGGACACCGCGCTCGCGCGGCCCGACAGGCTGTGGATAGCTCGCCAGGCTGGCATCGTGTGGAGGGAAGGCCGGGCGATTCCCCGTCCAGGTCTTCCGCGGTGACTCGGCGACCGGCACGCCCGTCGTCGACTCGACGCTCGTCGTGACTGACGTCCCGCGCCCGGCCCCGGCCCCGACGGAGACCGAGGAGCCGACCGACGACGCGACCGATGCGGCCACCTCCGCGCCGAGCGACGGCGGCTTCGACGCCGCGCCGTGGATCTGGGGCGGTGTCGGCGTCCTCGTCGTCGCCGGTGTCGCGACCGGCATCGCGGTCGCCGCGAAGCGCCGCAACGCCTGACGCGCAGTACTTCCGTGAGGGCCCGGCCGCGAGGCTGGGCCCTCACGCATGTCCCGGCCGATAGAATCCCCGGGTCAAGAGGAGGCGCGGTGTGACCGTCGTGGAGGACCGGGACCAGGCGGCGGCGATGCCGCCGGTGCCGGCGTCGCGCGACACGCGCTGGACCTGGGCGCAGCGCTACGCGGCGATGATCGCCGTCACCGACTTCCTCATCGTCGCCGGCTCGATCGCCGGCGCGCAGATCCTGCGCTTCGGGCTCGACGCGGCCGAGGCGGCGGCACTCGAGCACAGCCTCGAGCTGAGCCTCAACTACACGAT
>CAKUJB010000085.1 GCA_934661165.1 uncultured Microbacteriaceae bacterium
GAGTGAGCTCGAGTGCGGGGTTTTCGGTGAGTGGGGGGGGGCCAGATCTGGGCCACCCTCGCCGACAGCACCAACACTCGGCGGCATCGACCCCAGCATCCGCACGAATGCGCGGCTCCACCGCCGCCAGCCCGGGCACGAATGCGCTGCCCCGCCCCCGCCAGCGACCTCCCCCGTGCCCAATGTGCATGATCCCGCCCAGCGTGCGCGAATATGCGTGCGCACTCGGCGCATTCATGCACATTCGGCGAGATGGGCGGCCCACCAGGGCAAGGGCACGGGCGCAGGCGCGCTCCGCCCCTACTCCAGGTACTCCCCCCGCGGCCGCCAGTCCCCCGCGAGCAGCCCCTCGGACTCCTGCAGGTAGCACGCGGCGCAGAGCGACTCGTAGACGACCTCGCCGACCTCGATCGCGACCTGGTCGCCGTCGAAGACGAACTCGCCGTCGATGGTCCGGCCGTTGAAGAGGGCCTTGCGGCCGCAGCGGCAGATGGTCTTGAGCTCCTCGAGCGAGTGCGCGATCTCGAGGAGGCGCCGCGATCCGGGGAACGCGACGGTCTGGAAGTCGGTCCGGATCCCGTACGCGAGCACGGGGACCTCCTCGATGACGGCGATGCGCAGGAGGTCGTCGACCTGCTCGGGCGTGAGGAACTGCGCCTCGTCGAGCAGCAGGCATGCGACGCGGTCGCCCGTGCCGGCCCGCACCCGCACCCGCTCCCGCTCGAAGACCGCGTGCACGTCGTCGTCGGGGCCGATCGTGAAGTCGACCTCGCGCACGACCCCGAGCCGCGACACGATCATGCGGTCGCCCTTGACGTCGACGCCGGGCTTCGCGAGGAGGACGCGCTGCCCGCGCTCCTCGTAGTTGTGCGCGGCCTGCAGGAGCGCGGTCGACTTGCCGGAGTTCATCGCCCCGTACCGGAAGTACAGCTTGCTCATGCCTCACCAGCCCCTGCAGATCCCGAGACCACCGAGTCGTCCGCAGCCCCCGGCACCGCCACCGCCGCGACCCCCCGGTGCGCCGCCCACCCGCTCTCGACCATCTCCCGCAGCCCCCGCCGCGGCGCCCAGCCGAGCGCCTCGCCCGCGAGTCCGGCGCCCGCGACGATGCGGGCGGGGTCGCCGGCCCGCCGCGGCCCGACCTCGGGGACGAATGCGCGCCCCGTCACGTCCGCCACGGCGTCCATGATCTGCCGCACGGAGGTGCCGTCGCCGGAGCCGAGGTTGATGACGGCGGGCAGCTCGCGCCCCGCCTCGAGCGCGAGCGCCGCGGCGACGTGCGCGGCGGCGATGTCGGCGACGTGGATGTAGTCGCGGATGCACGTGCCGTCCGGCGTCGGGTAGTCGTCGCCATGCATGCGCGGCACCCGCCCGTCCCGCAGCGCCTCGAAGACGAGCGGGAAGAGGTTGTGCGGGCTCGAGTCCCACACCCCGGGCGCCGCGGCGCCGACAACGTTGAAGTACCGCAGACTCACGTGCCGCAGCGGACCGCCGCGCTCGCCGGAAACGCCGACGCCACCCCCACCCAGGCCCCGCGCCCGCGCCGAATCCCCGATCGCCCACTCCGCCACGAGCTTCGACCGCGCGTACGGACTCTCCGGCGACACCGGCGTCGCCTCGTCGACCGCATCCGACGCGGGCGTCCCGTAGACCGAGCACGACGACGAGAACACGAGCGAAGAGACCCCGGCCGCCGCCATCGCCTCGAGCACGGCGACGGTCCCGCCGACGTTGAGCCCGTACGCGTACTCGGGCTCGGCGACGGACAGCCCCGCGTACTTCATGCCGGCGGCGTGGATGACGCCCGTGACGCCGTGGGCGACGAGCGCGGCGCGCACGTCGCGCGCATTCCTCACATCGCATTGGACGAATGCGGCGCGCGCCGGCACGAATCCCGCCCGCCCGGTCGACAGGTCGTCGAGCACGACGACCTCGAGGCCCGCGTCGATGAGGGCCGCCGCGATGTGCGAGCCGATGTAGCCGGCGCCGCCCGTGACGAGCCAGGTCATGACCGGCCGAGTCCGCGGTACGTCCAGCCGGCGGCGCGCCAGGCTTCGGGCTGGAGCACGTTGCGGCCGTCGATCATGGTGGGTGCGGCGCCGGCCCGCGTGACGGCGGCGACGGGGTCGAGCTCGCGGTACTCGCGCCACTCGGTGACGAGGACGACGACGTCGGCGTCGGTCAACGCCTCGGCGGCGGTCGCGACGTACTGGAGCTGCGGGTGCTTCGCGCGGGCGTTGTCGAGGCCCTGCGGGTCGGTGACGACGACGTCGACGCCGAGGCCGCGCAACCGCACAGCGACGTCGAGCGCCGGGGAGTCGCGGATGTCGTCGGAGTCGGGCTTGAAGGTGACGCCGAGCACGGCGACGCGGCCGGTGTACTGCCGCTCGCCGAGCGACTCGAGCACGAGGTCGACGACGCGGTCGCGGCGGCGGAGGTTGATCGCGTCGACCTCCTTGAGGAAGGCGACGGACTCGCCCCGCCCGAGCTCCTCGGCCCGCGCGGTGAAGGCCCGGATGTCCTTCGGCAGGCAGCCGCCGCCGAAGCCGACGCCCGCGTTGAGGAAGCGCCGCCCGATGCGCGCGTCGAAGCCGATCGCGTCGGCGAGCGTCGTCACGTCGGCGCCGGTGACCTCGGCGATCTCGGCCATCGCGTTGATGAACGAGATCTTCGTCGCGAGGAATGCGTTGGCGGACACCTTCACGAGCTCCGCGGTCGCGTAGTCGGTCACCACCTTCGGGGTGCCGCTCGCGACGATCGGCGCGTACGCCTCGTCGAGGAGCGCCTCCGCGAGCGCGGCCGACTCGGGCGCGACGCCATAGACGAGGCGATCGGGCTTCAGCGTGTCGGCGACGGCGTAGCCCTCGCGGAGGAACTCCGGGTTCCACGCGAGCGCGGCGCCCGTCGCGGCGACGGCCTCGGCGAGCCGCGCGGCGGTGCCGACGGGCACGGTCGACTTGCCGGCGACGAGCACGCCGGGGCGCAGGTGCGGCAGCAGCGACTCGATCGCCGCATCGACGTAGGTGAGATCGGCCGCCGACCCGCCCGCGACCTGCGGGGTGCCGACGGCGAGGAAGTGCAGCTGCGCGTCGGCGGCCTCGGCGATGTCGGTCGTGAAGCGCAGCCGGCCCGAGTTGAGCCCCGTGCGCAGCAGCGGCTCGTAGCCCGGCTCGTGGATGGGCGGCTCGCCGGCCTGCAGCCGCGCGACGCGCGCCGCGTCGACGTCGACGGCGACGACGTCATGCCCGATCGAGGCCATCGCCGCGGCGTGCACGGCCCCGAGGTACCCCGCCCCGATGACGGACATCCTCATGCCGACACCGGTCCCTGAGCGAGCGTCGCGAGACGAAGGGCCACCCCGATCACGCGAGCACCCCCCGGAAGTACTCGACCGTCCGCTCGAGCCCCGCCGCGAGCTCCACCTTCGGCTCCCACCCGAGCGTCGCCTTCGCGAGCGAGATGTCGGGGCGGCGCTGCTTCGGGTCGTCGGTCGGCAGCTCGCGGTGCTCGATCGGCGAGTCGCTGCCGGTGATCCGCAGCACCTCCTGCGCGAGCTCGAGCATCGTGAACTCGCCCGGGTTGCCGATGTTGATCGGCCCGGTCACCTCGTGGCCCGTACCCATGAGCCGGACCATGCCGTCGATGAGGTCGTCGACGTAGCAGAATGCGCGGGTCTGGGATCCGTCGCCATAGATCGTGATCGGCTCGCCGCGCAGCGCCTGGACGATGAAGTTCGAGACGACCCGCCCGTCGTTCGGGTCCATCCGCGGCCCGTAGGTGTTGAAGATCCGCATGACCTTGATGTCGAGGTCGACCTGCCGCCGGTAGTCGAAGAAGAGAGTCTCGGCGACGCGCTTGCCCTCGTCGTAGCAGGAGCGCGGGCCGATCGGGTTGACGCGGCCCCAGTAGTCCTCCGACTGCGGGTGCACCTCGGGGTCGCCGTACACCTCGGAGGTCGAGGCCTGCAGGATGGGGGCGCGCAGCCGCTTCGCGAGCCCGAGCATGTTGATCGCGCCCATGACCGACGTCTTCGTCGTCTGGATGGGGTCGCGCTGGTAGTGGATGGGCGAGGCGGGGCACGCGAGGTTGTAGATCTGGTCGACCTCGACGTAGAGGGGGAACGTCACGTCGTGCCGCATGAGCTCGAAGCCGGGGTGGTCGAGCAGGTGCGCGATGTTGCGCCGCGCCCCGGTGAAGAAGTTGTCGACGCACAGCACCTCATGGCCGTCAGCGAGGAGCCGGTCCGCGAGGTGACTGCCGAGGAACCCGGCGCCGCCGGTGATGAGCACGCGCTGCACCCGTCCAGCCTAGCGATTGCCCGCTGCACGGCCGGCTCCGGATCGAGCTGACGGAGGAATGCGACGTGCTGGGTCACCCGCGCGAGAACCGCTGCTGCGCCGCCTGCTTGCTCACCCCGAGCGCCTCGCCGATGATGCTCCAGGAGTCGCCCGCCTCCCGCGCGGCGCGCACCGCGTCGCGCAGCGCCGCCTCGGCGTCGGCGACCGCCGCGTCGGCCGCGATGATCGCACGGAAGTGCGTCGCATCGCGGGCAGGGTGCGTCGCCGGATCGAGCTGCTCGAGCCCGGTCTCGTCCTGTCGCACTCGCGTCGTCATCGCCCTCACCTCAAGTAGTCGTAGAACTTCGGACGGAGGCGGTCCGCATGGATGATCCGCTGCGGCGTCGACGCGGGCGCGGCGACGAGTTCAAGCATCGCGCCGCTCAGGTCGGGCCCGATCACGAGCAGCCGCTCCTCGCCGTCGTATTCGTACTCCACCAGTCGCACCGCATTTCGCCACGCGTGCTCGATGTCGGCGTCCGCGACGCCGTGCTTCCGGGCACTGCCTCGAATGTCCGTGGTCAACCCCATCTTGACGCATGGCGGGCGTCAATGCAAGATTGACGCGCCCCGCTGGACTCGAGCAACGGGCCGCCCGAGCCTAGTGCTCGTGGTGCGACCGCGACCTACTCAGCGG
>CAKUJB010000086.1 GCA_934661165.1 uncultured Microbacteriaceae bacterium
GTGCGCCCGTAGCCGAGCGACAGGATGACGTGATCGCGGGAGGTCGCGACCGAGTGGTCGAGCGCGACGCAGTCGAACGGCTCCCACGACTCCCGCGTGAGGAATGCGCTGAGCTCGGGCCGGCGCACCGAGGCCTCGAGCACGGCGCTCATGACGCGCGCGGCGTGGCGGCGCGACGGCGAGACGACCATGAGCGACTCGCTCGGCCGCTTCCGGGCGTGGGCGACGACGAGGTCGACGACGCGCGCGACCTCGGCATCGGGCGACTCGGCGGCGGAGGCCTGGTCGTTGAGCTGGCCACGGGCGCCCTCGACGACGTCGACCCGGAGCGTCGCCTGGCCGAGGTAGGTGCCCGCCCAGGGCTGCGCGACGATGCGCCCCCCGTACCAGCGGCGGTTGACGAGCTCGGCGAGGTCCTCCCCGCCGGCGCGGTAGCTGCGGGTGAGCGTCGCGACGCGCAGCAGCCGGACGAGCACCTCGTACACGGACTCGGCGGCGGCCGACGGCGCCTCGGCGACCGGCGCACTCGTCCCGCCGCGGTGGTCCTGGACGCGCGTCTCGAACGGGCTCGGCGTCTGCGTGACGGGATCGCCGAAGGCGACGACCTGGCGGCCGCGGCGGATGGCGAGCGCCGACTCCGCGACGGTCATCGCGCCGGAGTCGAGCAGGATGACCGTGTCGAACGGCATCGTCGGGTCGATCCGCGGCATGTCGTACGGCGAGGCGAGCCACACCGGGGTGAGCGCCCGCGTGAGGTGCGGGGCCGCGCGGTAGAGCTCGGCGGAGTCGACGTGCTCGCGGCGCAGCACGCGCTTGAGCAGCTCGGCCTCCTCGCGCCAGTCGACCAGGCCGATGCGCCACTGCTCGGCGAGGCGCCACGCGAGCCGGGGCGCGTTCGCGCGGGCGTGCGCCTCGTCGACGAGCCGGAAATCGGCCTCGAGCCGGTCGAGGACCTCCGTCTTCGCCCCGAGGAGCGCGCGCTCCATCTCGAGCATGCTCACGAGCGCCGACTTCCACCACGCGAGCTCGAGCTCGTCGGGGATGGTCTCGACGGGGACGCCGCGCGCGGCGAGATCCGCGATGAGCGGCTCGAGCCCAGCGGCCTGCAGGCTGCCGAGGAGCTCGGAGCGCTCCCGCAGGCTGTGGAGCGCCTCGGACTCCTCCGCCAGCCCGGCGAGGAGCGCCTTGAGATCGGCGACGGGGATGCGGCCGAGGCGCGCGGCGTCGACGCGTCCGAGGCGGGCGTCGAGCTCGCCGAGGTCCTGCTCGACGGCCTGGAGCGCGACCTGGCACTCGGCGATGCCGACGGGCACGCGCGGGACCGCGCCCTCGGCGACGTAGCGATGCCAGAGCACCCGCTGCTTCTGCACCCGGACGAGCGCCTCGTGGAGGTCGGGGACGCGGACGCCCGGGCGCAGGTAGTCCTGCGCGTGCTTGATGAGGCTGCGCCGCTCCGCGTTCGAGAACTCGGGGTGCTCGCGCTTCGGCGCCGTCGCCGCGATGAGCTCCGTGATCGAGCGGTCGAAGACGCTCGGCTGGAAGCGGTCGAGGGTGTCGCGGAGGTCGAGCAGGAGCCGGATGTAGACGCCGAGCTCGTGGACGTTCTGGAAGGGCCGCATGTGCGTGCCCTCGATGAGCGACATCCCCTTCGTGAGGAGGTCCGGCACGGTGCGCCGGTGGAGCTTCAGCGCGATCTCCTGCGCGCGCGTCGCCTCCTCGGCCGACGCGAAGCTCGCGCCGAGCCACGGATTCGAGCCGGGGGCGCGACGGAACTCGCCGAGGCGCGCGGCCTGCTGCGCGACGGCGGCGAGTCGCGCCCGCTCCGGCGCCGTCGCGAGCCGCTCGACGCTCGCGCGGCTCAGCCGCGCGGTCGTCGTCGCCTGCGGCGCCGCGATCGCGAGCCGGGACAGCTCGGAGACGCAGTCGAGCACGGTGACGCCGAGCACGGGATCGGGGCGCACGAGCGCCTCGCGGTAGTCCTTGATGACGGAGCGCAGGCGCACGAGTGCGTCGTCGACGTCGTCGAGCTCGGGGCGCGTCGCCTGCTCGGCGCGCGTGATCGCGAGCACGGTGTCGCGGCGGGCCGAGCTCGGGCTCGCGGTGAGGCCGGTGAGCCCGATCGCGTCGAGGCGGTCGCGGACCGCGCGCAGCGACTCCCGCCGTGGGCCGACGACGAGGACCCGCTTGCCCTCGCCGACGAGCGCGCCGAGCGCATTCACGACCGTCTGCGTCTCCCCCGCACCGGGGAGGGTGCGCACGACCATGGAGTTGCCCGCGGCGATCTGCGCGATGACGCGCTCCTGCTCGTCGTCGGCGTCGAGGAGCAGGTCGTCGGTCTGCGGCGTGCGCTGGTCGACGGGCACGGGCTCGGCGGGTCGCCAGGTCTCACGGATCGTCTCGATGGCGGACTGGTTCCCGGCGATCGCGTCGAGCAGCGGGTGCGCGAGGAGGGCCGCATCGGCGAGCATGGGCCCCGCGACCTCGGCGAAGGTCGTGATGACCAGGCGCGGCGTCACCTTGAAGTCGGGCAGGTGCGCCGTGAGCTGGCGGATCCCGTCGAGGACGGCGTTCGGGGTGAAGCCGCCGTCGACGGAGGCGAGCCGGACGAATGTCGTCGCATCGAGGACGATGCCGTGCTGCCCGGCGAGCGCGGCGGCGAAAGCGGGGTTGAGCTCCGTCGCGCCGCGGAGCACGAGCTCGAAGTCGTCGCCGACGCGGCGCATGCGCAGGGTCCGCAGCAGCACCGGCGCGATGAAGCGCTCGGTGATCTCGGTGCCGTCGCCGAGCTGCCTCGGGGCCTCCCACTCCGCGACGGCGATGCCGAGCCGGATCGCGTCGATGCCACGGGCGCTCGACAGCTCGCTCGACTTCTGCAGGATCGCCTCGGCGGCGAGCTGGGCGGTCCGGGCGGCGAAGCTCTCGCGCACGAGCGACGACAGCCGCGTGCGCTTGCCCGCGATGAGTCGCGCGAGACCTCCGGGGTGGGTCGAGGTCAGGTCGATCCGCGCGCGAGGGCTGTCCTCAAAGGCGAGCAGCGGGCTCGCGCCGCCGAGTTCGGCGATCTGGGTGCGCCAGCTGCGGCGGGCGGATTCGGTCGGGTCGACGATCTGGAGGCTCGGGTCCCCGAGCTCCCCCGCGCCGACCCGGTCGGGGGCGACGAACTGCGGCTCGGCGGCAGGCGTCGCGCCGCCGACCGCATCCGGGTCCGCGTCACGAGGCAGTTCAGCCGTGTTCTCCAGACGCCACACACGAGCACTCTAAGGAGGACACGCGCCGGAACCCCGACGCCACCCGGTGTTCATGCGAAAAAAGCGGAACGGGGCCGCCGCCTTCCGGCGACGACCCCGTCCGATGCGAGTCAGGCGACTCGACGGCTCAAGCGAGCTTGACCGTCGCGCCGGCGCCCTCGAGCTGCGCCTTCGCCTTCTCGGCGGTCTCCTTGTTGACGCCCTCGAGCACCTTCGCGCCCGCGGTCTCGGCGAGCGCCTTCGCCTCGGACAGGCCGAGGTTGGTGAGGGTGCGCACCTCCTTGATGACCTGGATCTTCGACGCGCCGGCGTCCTCGATCACGACGTCGAACGAGTCCTTCTCCTCGGCCGCCTCGGCAGCCGCGCCGCCCGCCGCCGGGGCCGCCGCGACCGCGACCGGCGCGGCTGCGGTGACCTCGAAGACCTCCTCGAACTTCTTCACGAACTCGGAGAGCTCGATGAGGGTGAGCTCCTTGAACGCCTCGATGAGCTCGTCGCTCGTCAGCTTCGCCATGTGTTACTCCTGCTTGTCTCTGGTGGAAATTTCGGGGTGATGAATGCGTGGTGCCGCGCGATTACGCGGACTGCTTCTCGCGCAGCGCATCGACCGTGCGAACGGCCTGCGACAGCGGTGCGTTGAAGAGGTACGCGGCGGAGAACAGCGAGGCCTTGGCGGCACCCGCGAACTTCGCGAGCAGCACCTCCCGGGTCTCGAGGTTCGCCAGTGTCTCGACCTCCGCGGCGCTCAGGGCGGCGCCATCGAAGTAGCCGCCCTTCACGATGAGGAGGGGGTTGACCTTGGTGAAGTCGCGCAGTGCCTTCGCGACGGCGACGGTGTCGCCGTGGACGAAGGCGATCGCGGTGGGACCGGTCAAGGCATCGTCGAGGTCCGAGATGCCAGCCTGGTTCGCCGCGATCTTCGTCAGCGTGTTCTTCACCACGGCGTACGACGCGTGCTCACGAATGCTCGTGCGCAGCGCCTTCAGCTGCGCGACCGTGAGCCCGCGGTACTCGGTGAGCAGAACGGCGTTCGAGTTCTGGAACAGGTCCTTGAGCTCGGCGACCGTCGACTGCTTGTCAGCCATGGTGCTCCTGTGGGTGTCGTGGGTTGGATGCCGCCGACCTCGACCCATGAGAAAAGGCCCCGCGCAGATGCACGAGGCCTCGAGTCGATCCCGCGCTCGCGGAATGCCCCTGGTCGTTCACCTGCGCCGGCGCCCGCTCTCGCGGACCTTCGCCATCCGCCCTTGCGGGCGCACGGACCTGCGGTCTTCGGCAGTCGTCGAGTCTAGCACGCGCGCGGGGCCGTCCCGCGCGGCCGTCGGATCAGCGCTGCGCGTACGCCTCGAGCACGTCGGCAGGGATGCGGCCGCGGTCGCCGACCTTGTAGCCGTTCGCCTGCGCCCACTCGCGGACCGCGCCGAGGTCGGACCGCGACGCGGGGCGGCGCTTGGATGCCGAGGCGCCGCGGGAGGCACCGCCGACGCGACGACCGGCCTTGATGAAGGGGGCGAGCGCCTCCTCGAGCTTCGCCGAGTTCTCGGGGGCGAGGTCGATCTCGTACTGCACTCCGTTCAGCGCGAACGTCGTGGTCGCGGACGACGCCGCGAGGGGCGTGCCGTCGAAATCATCGATGAGTACGGTCTTGATCGCCATTCGCTAATGCTAAACGCACGCCGCGCATTAACGAAATAGCTGAGGAATGCG
>CAKUJB010000087.1 GCA_934661165.1 uncultured Microbacteriaceae bacterium
CCCTGGTCCCGGAGGGACTGGTAGGCGTGGAGGATCGTGTGCATGTTGACCCCGAGCGCGTCCGCGAGGTCCCGCGCGGCGGGCAGGCGCTCCCCCGCGGCCAGCTCGCCGGCCGCGATGCGCCCGGCGATGGCGGTGGCGATCTGGTCGTAGACCGCCTCGCCCGCCTGCAGGTCGATGCGGATGAACACGGCGCCAGCGTAGCACCATAGTTCTATTTATTCTATATTTTTCCTCGTGTCCGCTTCCGGCCCGTGTTCCCACTCCACCCCTCTGCGCTGGCCTGCTCCTCCCCTGCTCCTCCCCTGCTCCTCCCCTGCTCCTCCCCTGCTCCTCCCCTGCTCCTCCCCTGCTCCTCCCCGGCTCCTCCCCTACTCATCCCTTGCTCCTCCCCCTCGCGCTCCTGCGTGAAGTACTGAGGAATGCACGAAGTACTGAGATTTCTGGGAGGAATGCGGGTACCCCGCGTTTTCTGCAGTACTTCGCGCGACGCGCGATTGCTCCCCAACAGCCCGCGACCGCCCGAGATATCCACATCTCAGGCACCCCGCGGCTCTCGCACCGTCTCGGCGACGCGATGCTCGTGGGGTGGACGTCTTGAGCTGGGTCGACCGACGCGGCGGCATCGTGCGCCGCGAGGAGCTGGCGCGCGCAGGATTCCGGCGCGGTGATCTCCACCGGGCGGCGCTCCAGTCGGTCGGTCGTCAGTGGCTCGCCCTCGACACCGCGCCGCCACGGCTTGTGGAAGCCGCGACGCGTCGGAGCCGGCTCGCATGCGTGTCGGCCGCCGAGCACCACGGCCTCAGCCTGCTGCAGCGCCCGGCCGTTCCGCACTTCTGGGCGCCCCCGGGCGCGAGGCTCCCGCCGGGCCCGCCCGCCCGGATGCATCGCGGCCGCGCGCTGCTGGCGCCGCGCCCCGACCAGCTCGTCGAGTCACTGCCGGATCTGCTGGAGCACGTCGCCGGCTGCCTGCCGCACGTGGAGGCGCTCATCGTGTGGGAGTCCGCGATTCGGAAGCAGCTCGTGACGACCGGGGCGCTGCGACAGTTGGCCTGGCGCAGTCCCATGGCGAGGACCCTTGCGGCGGAGGCGGGCAGTCACTCGGATTCGCTCCTCGAGACGATCGTCACGGATTCGCTGCGCCACCTCGAGATTCCGTTCTGCCAGCAGGTGGAGATCCTCGGCCACCGCGTCGACATCCTCGTCGGCGACCGGCTGGTGGTCCAGCTTGACGGCCATGAGTTCCACGCGAGCCGTGAGCAGCGTGGGATCGACGCTGAGCATGACGCACGGTTGCAGCTCGAAGGGTTCACGGTGCTCCGCTTCACCTACGAGGACGTGACGCAGCGCCTCGCGCACGTGCTCGACATGATCCGCCGCGCCATGGTGCTCCATCGAGTGCGCCGCTGAGCCAGCGACCGGGCGTCGGACGCCAAATACCGAGGAATGCGCGGGGTACCCGCATTCCTGCCGGAAATCTCAGTACTTCGCGCATTCCACAGTACTTCCTGCGGGCCGGGCGCGGCGCGCATCCGGGAGCACATAGGGTGGACGGGTGGTCGACTTCGTCGACGCGGGACTAAGCGCCAATTCCGTGTCGTACTTGACGGCCCTCGAGCGGCAGCGTGCCACGCACGCCGCCGTCGTCGCGGGTCGGGCGCCGGATACCGTCATCCTCCTCGAGCACCCGAGCGTGTACACCGCCGGGAAGCGCACCGAGCCCCATGAGCGTCCCCGCGACGGCACGCCCGTCGTCGACGTGGACCGCGGGGGCAAAATCACCTGGCACGGTCCCGGCCAGCTCGTCGGCTACCCGATCGTCCGCCTCGCCGAGCCGGTCGACGTCGTCGCGTACGTCCGCCGGCTCGAAGACCTGCTCATCGCCGTGCTGCGCGGGTACGGCATCCCCGGCGAGCAGGTCGAGGGCCGCAGCGGCGTGTGGCTGCGCGGCACCGACAAGATCGCGGCGATCGGCATCCGCGTCGCGGACGGGGTCGCGATGCACGGCTTCGCCCTCAACTGCTCGAACGCCTTCGACGCCTACGACACGATCGTCGCGTGCGGCCTCGCCGACGCGGGCGTCACGAGCATGAGCCGCGAGCTCGGCCGCACGGTGACCCCGAGCGACGTCGTGCCGCACATCCGCCGGGACTTCGCCCGCTACCTCGCGCCGAGCCTCGCCTCGCTCGCGGGGGGCGAGCGCGCGCATTCGTCGAGGAATGCGCGCCCCGCGACCGCGGACCGGGGCGCCGCATGAGCGCGATCAGCAACGGCCGCGCCGCCCACGACGTCGGCGAACGACGCCTGCTGCGCATCGAGGCCCGCAACGCCGCCGTGCCGATCGAGCGCAAGCCGGCGTGGATCAAGACGACCGCCCACATGGGCCCCGAGTTCCTGCAGCTCAAGTCGCTCGTCAATGACGAGGGACTCCACACCGTCTGCCAGGAGGCTGGCTGCCCGAACATCTACGAGTGCTGGGAGGACCGAGAGGCGACGTTCCTCATCGGCGGCGACCAGTGCACCAGGCGCTGCGACTTCTGCCAGATCGACACGGGCAGGCCCGCCGACTACGACATGGACGAGCCGCGCCGCGTCGCCGACTCCGTGCACCGCATGGAACTGCGGTATGCGACCGTGACGGGGGTCGCGCGCGACGACCTGCCCGACGAGGGCGCCTGGCTCTACGCCGAGACGATCCGTGCGATCCACCGCCGCAGCCCCGGCACGGGGGTCGAGATGCTCGCCCCCGACTTCTCGGGCAATCCCGAGCTGCTCGCCGAGGTCTTCGACAGCCGCCCCGAGGTCTTCGCGCACAACGTCGAGACGGTGCCCCGCATCTTCAAGCGGATCCGCCCCGCCTTCCGCTACGAGCGCTCGCTCGAGGTCATCACCCGTGCCCGCGAGGCCGGCCTCATCACGAAGTCGAACCTCATCCTCGGCATGGGCGAGGAGCCCGCCGAGGTGCTGCAGGCGCTGCAAGACCTCCATGACGCCGGCACCGACATCGTGACGATCACGCAGTACCTCCGCCCCTCTCCGCGCCACCACCCGGTCGACCGCTGGGTGAAGCCCGAGGAGTTCGTCGAGTTCAAGGAGGCGGCCGAGGAGATCGGCTTCCTCGGCGTCCTCGCCGGACCGCTCGTGCGCTCGAGCTACCGCGCGGGCCGGCTCTGGGCCCGCTCGATGGCCGCGAAGGGCCGCGCGCTCCCGGAGTCCCTCGCCCACCTCGCCGACGCGGACCTCGAGTTCGCGCAGGCCGTCTGAACCGCCCCACCGCACGACGCCACCCGAACTCCCGCACCCACCCCACCCATTCCTCAAGGACCACGCATGAGCACCACGACCGCCACCCCCGAGCACATCGCCGCGACGACGCACCCCGACCAGCGGCAGATCCGCCGCGTCGCGTGGGCGTCGCTCGTGGGCACGGCGCTCGAGTCCTACGACTTCTACGTCTACGCGTATTTCGCCGCGTTCTTCGTCGGGCCGCTGTTCTTCGAGCCGCTCGGGCAGGTCGGCGCCGTCTTCACCGCCTTCCTCACGATCGCGATCGCGTTCGTCGTGCGCCCGATCGGCGCCCTGATCTTCGGCCACATCGGCGACCGGCTCGGGCGCCGGCCGACGCTGATCATCACGATCACGCTCATGGGCGTCGCGACGGGCCTCATCGGCGTGCTCCCGAGCTACGCGCAGGCCGGCTGGCTCGGCGCGATCGTGCTCGTGCTGCTGCGGACCGTCCAGGGCCTGTCGCTCGGCGGCGAGTGGGGCGGCGCGATCCTGCTCGCGACGGAGGGCGCGGACCCGAAGCGCAAGGCGCTCTACGCCGCGCTCCCCCAGCTCGGCAGCCCGATCGGCTCGATCCTGTCGGGCACGCTCTTCCTCGTCATGTTCTACGCCGTCCCGGCCGAGCAGATGGTCGAGTGGGGCTGGCGGATCCCGTTCCTCACCGCGATCCCGCTGCTGCTCGTGTCGCTGTATCTGCGCTGGAGCGTCAAGGAGACGCCAGTCTTCCGCCAGCTCGACGCGGGCGACCTGCGACCGAAGTTCCCGTTCGGCGAGGTGTGGCGCGCGCAGCCGAAGGCGGTCATCGTCGCGATCGGCGCGGCCCTGCTCGGCATCGGCTCGTACTCGCTCATGAACACGTACACGATGAACTACGGCTCGACCCCGGTCGAGGCCGGCGGGCTCGGCTTCGACTACATGAGCCTCCTCATCGCGACGACGATCGGCGGACTGCTCCAGCTCGTCACCATCCCCCTCTTCGGCCACTGGGCCACGCGCATCGGCTCTGCCCGCATCGTCGGGCTCGGCGGGATCACGACCCTCGCCGCCGCGTTCCCGATCTATCTGCTGCTCACGGAGGCGAACTTCGGCGTCCTCGTCGCACTCATGGTCGTCGGCGGCGTGCTGCCGACCCTCGCCTGGGCGGGCCTCGGCGGACTCATGCGGGACCTCTTCGACCCTCGCTACGCGTACACCGCGCTCGGCTTCGCCTACGCGATCGCGGCGACGCTCACCGCATTCATCCCGAACATCACGCTCATCGTCGGTGAGGCGAGCGGGAATGCGTGGTGGCACCCCGCCATCGTGCTCGCGGTCCTGTCGGCGATCACCCTCGTCGCGGCGATCGCCGCCGATCGCATGGTGCGGGCGGGTAAGGGCGCGCCGGATGCGCGCTGACCAGGCCGTCGCCGTATTCTTAGGCCCGTGAGCGACGACACCCCGCAGCCCGCGACGCCCGAGCCGGACCCGTTTGAGCAGCTCCTCATGGGCTTCTCGGAGCCTGCGCCGGCCGCCGCGGCGAGCGCCCCCGAGCCCGCTCCGGAGGCCCCGACCCCGGAGCCGGCCGCCGAGGTGCTCC
>CAKUJB010000088.1 GCA_934661165.1 uncultured Microbacteriaceae bacterium
ACGCCGACCACCCCGAGCTCCTCGAGCCGGTGCCGGAGTGCCAGTCGCCGATCTTCCTCATCGTCGACGTCGAGGGGCAGGGCCCGGATGCCCCGGTGCGGCTGCACTTCTCGGCGCCGCCCGAGGCCCCGACGACCCGCGGCTTCGCGGGCATCCTCCACGAGGGCCTCGACGGGGTGAGCGCCCAGGAGATCCTCGACGTGCCGAACGACCTGCCCGGTCGCCTCGCGCTGAGCGACCTCGTCAGCCCGCTGCGACTGCGCGGGATGGCGGGGATGCTCGCCCGGATCAAGCGGCAGACCGCGCTCAAGGCCGGGCTCTAGGCAGGCCGGCCGCTCGACCGCTCGCCCTCAGTCGCTGACGTCAGCGGCCTGCGCCGGGCTCCAGGGCTGGACGAAGGCGTTGCCCGGCATGCCCGCCGCGGCGAAGTGCAGGGACATCGCGTCGGCTCCGTCGAGCTGCTCGCGGATGATGTCGGCGTGCCCGGCGTGGCGGGCCAGCTCCTCGATGAGGTGGACGATCGCGAACCGCTCGAGCGTCGGCACGGCCTCGGGGCGGTTGTCCCACGGCGCGGGCGGCTCGACCGTCTCGGCGCCCGGATCGGTCGCGGCGATCTGCGCGAGAAGCGTGGCGGCTGCCTCGTCGAACGCCGCCAGCGTCTCCTCGAAGGTCTCGTCGTCGGCGAGGGCGAAGCTGCCCATGAACTCCGCCGCCGCCTCCTCGAAGTCCTGCGGCGTCTCGCGGCGGGCGCGTCCGGCCAAGACCCACGCCGTGTGCTTGAGCAGGCCCGCGATCGACAGCGTGCTGCGGCACGGGGTCGCCCGCGCCTGCTCGTCGGTGAGCCCGAGAGCGGATTCGCGCAGGCTGTCGATCTGGACCTGCAGGTAGCCGACGCAGGTCTGGGCCTCGTCGTGGATGCCGGGCTGGAACATGTCGCTCTCCTCGATGTCTCTGATGCGGTGGCTGATGAGGAGAGCCTGGCGGGGGTTGCGGTCAGTGCGCGTCCGCTACCGAGCGGTCCTCGCTCGGCATCACCTTGGCGATGAAGGGCAGGGCCGCCAGCAGGACCGCGGGGAGCAGCATCGCGTGCTGCACCCCGAAGGCGCCGACGAGGAGGCCGATGACCGCCGGCCCGCAGAGGAACGTCGCGTAGCCGAAGGTGACGACGACGGCGAGCACCCGCCCGCCGCCCGCGTGACCGGCGACGGCGTAGACCTGCGGCGCGATCATCCCGACCCCGAAGCCGACGAGCGCCCACCCGAGCAGCAGCACCGGCAGCGGCGTCGCGAGCGCCGCGACGAAGTAGCCGAGCGCCGCGCACGCCCCGCCGAAGCGGACGACCGCCCGGCGACCGAAACGGGCGACGAGCCGGTCGCCGACGAGCCGGATGACCACCATGAATGCGGCGACGACCGTGACCGCCATCGACCCCTGCACCGCCAGGACTCCGGCGACGTCGGTGACGTGGATGCCCGACCAGTCCATCGCCGTGCCCTCGCCGAGGCCGAAGGCGATCGCCATGAGGCCGAGCAGCCAGGCCCACGGCGGGATCGGCGTCTTCGCCCCGGCCTCGTCGACGTGCGCGACGACCTGGGTCTCCGGGGTCATCCGCACGAGGGCGCCGAGTGCGGGGAGGCCGAGCGCGGCGACGACGAGGCAGGCCAGCAGCACCGCGTGCGCCGGCAGGAGGAGCGCCGCGATGAGCACGAGCCCCGCCCCGGCGAAGTTGCCGACCGACCACAACCCGTGGAAGAGGCTCATGATCGGCCGGGGCCGCCGCGCCTCGATCTGCACGCCGAGGGCGTTCATCGCGACGTCGATGAGTCCGTTGCCCAGCCCGAGCAGCACCCCGGCGAGAAGGAGCAACGTGTAGGCCGGTGTGAGGCCGACGACGGCGATCCCGACGACGAGGAAGGGGACGGCGGCGAGGCATACCCGCCGCGCGCCGTGCGCGTCGCTGAGGCGACCACCGATCTGCATCCCGGTGATGGCACAGAGTCCCGTGATGACGAGGAGGATCGCGATGCCCGTGCTGTCGAGGCCGAGGCGCTCGCGCAGGCCGGCGAGCGAGGCCGCCCACGTGCCGATGACGAGGCCGTTGTAGCCGAAGAGCAGGACGGTCGCCGGCACCGCGGTGGGGCCGTCGAGGGCGGGACGGGTCGAGGTCGTCACGGGGTGCGGGCTCCTTGGCTGTGGGTCGGGTCGGCGCGATGGATCGGCCCTGCGGAAGCCTAGGGCGAAGCGGGGGCGATCGACATCCGCTGTTCACCCCGGGACCACGGGGACGTCGCGCTCCGCTCCCGGCACCCCTGACAGCCTGGTCACGCACGGCGCTCGCCCGGCCCGCCGTGCGCAGGGGTGGGCGGCCCGGGAGGTGGATCGCGGGGAGAGCAGCGTGACGATGGTCGACGGCGGGGCGCCGAGTGGGCCCACCGGCCCCGCGCTCGTCATCGCCGCGCTCGTCATCGCTGCGGCGGCTGCCGTGCTCTTCGCGTGGGCCGCGACGTGGCAGCACGAGGCGATCGGCGGCCGCTTCCGCCTCGAGCGGGTCGTGAGCAGTCCGCGCTGGCTCGCGGGCATCGCGCTGTCCGGGGCGGCCGCGCTCCTGCACCTCGTCGCGCTCGCCCTCGCACCGGTGAGCGTCGTCCAGCCGGTCGGCGTGCTCGCCGTACCCGCCGCGGTCGTCATCGCGGCGCGCCGCGGTACGCGAGCAACCCACCGGGACTCCGCCCGACGCTCGGGGTGTGGTCCGAGCCGTCGGACGTTCCCCGCCGCACTCGCGACGGTTCTCGGCGTGACGACGCTCGTCACGGCGATCGGCTTCTCTCCCGGGCCGGGTCCCGCGCAGCTGCCGTCGGTGGGAGGGCTGTGGTGGACCGGTGCCCTCCTCCTGCTCGGCGGGCTCGGCACCGCCGCGCTCAGCGCGCTCGGGCCGCGGCTGGTGCGGTGCGTGTGCCTCGCGGGGGCCGGGGCCGTCGCGTTCGGGCTGGCGGCCGCGCTCCTGCGCGCCCTGTTCGTCCATCTCGCCGGTGTCGACGCGTCTGCCGGCGGCGAGCCCGTGCCGGCGGTGAGCCTCACCCTCCTCATCACGGGGTGCTATGTACTCGGCGGGTGGCTCGTCCAACGCGCTTATGCCGCGGGCTCGCCCGGCGTCGTGCTCGGCTGCCTCACCCTCCTCGACCCGCTCGTGGCGGTCGGGCTCGGCGTCGTCGTCCTCGGGGAGGGGGCCGGCATCGGGCCGGGCGGGACCACGCTCGCGGCGCTCGGTGCCGCGACCGCCGTGGCCGGCATCGTCGTGCTCTCCCGCGACCTGCCCCATGCCGTGCCGGGCGCCACCCGGAGCTCCCGCCCGCCCTCGGACCCCTCCTCGGACTCCTCCTTGACGCCTTCCTCGATGTCGTCCACACACCCCCGCTCGACCCCGACCGACGCCCGCCCGATCCCCCAGTGAGGAAAGACGCGACGTGAAGATCCTGCTCGGCGCCGACACCTACCCACCCGACAGCAACGGAGCCGCCCGCTTCACGCAGCGGCTCGCCCGCGGGCTGCGCGAGCGCGGCCACGAGGTGCACGTCGTCTGCCCCTCGTGGGACGGCCCGCCGGGTGAGGAGATCCGCGACGGCGCGACCGTCCACCGGATGCGCTCGCGCCGGTGGCCGCTGCACGAGCAGTTCCGCGTGTGCCTGCCGTGGGAGGTCGCTAACCCGATCGCGCGGGTCGTCGAGCGCGTCGCGCCGGACGTCGTGCACGCCCAGGCGCACTTCGTCGTCGGGCGCTATCTCGTGCAGGCCGCCGCGGCGCAGGCGCGGCCGCTCGTCGCGACCAACCACTTCATGCCCGAGAACCTCCTCGACCAGGCGCGGATCCCGCGCGCCCTGCAGCGCAGGGTGTCGGCCTGGGCGTGGGCCGACCTCGCGCGGACCTTCCGGCACGCTCAGATCGTCACCGCGCCGACCCCGCGGGCCGTCGACCTGCTCCACGAGCGCACCCCGCTACGCGGTGCCGTGCCCGTGTCGTGCGGCATCGACCCGCTCCCCTACGCCCAGGCGGCCCGGCAGGCGGAGGCCGACGCCCTCTCGTGCCGGCGCCGGCCCCGGATCAGCCTGTGCCCCAACGCGTCCCGACGATCCTCTTCGTCGTCCGGCTCGACGCCGAGAAGCGGGTCGGCGAGCTCATCGACGCGGTCGCGGCCCTGCCCGCGCAGCTGCCGACGCGGCTCGTCATCGTCGGCGACGGCACGATGCGCGAGGCCTGGCGCGCCCAGGTCGAGCGCCTCGGCCTCGCGGACCGGGTCACCTTCACCGGCTTCGTCGACGAGGCCGAGCTGCTCGCCGCCTACGCGACGTGCGACGTCTTCGTCATGCCCGGCATCGCCGAGCTGCAGAGCCTCGTGACGCTCGAGGCGATGTCGGCCGGCAAGCCGATCGTCGCGGCCGACGCGATGGCGCTGCCCCACCTCGTCCGGCCGGGGCGCAACGGCTGGCTCTACACCCCCGGCGACGTCCCGCAGCTCACCCTGCGGCTGGCGACGCTCCTGCGCGACGCGCCGCTGCGGGAGCGGATGGGTCGCGCCTCAAGTCAGCTCGTCGCGGGGCACGCCCTGGCCGGGACGCTCGACCGCTTCGAGAGTCTCTATGCCGACGCGATCGCCCAGCGGGCCGGGATCTCCCGGCAGGTGGCCTGACCAGCGATCTCACCCCCTGGGCGAGCCCCTCTCGCGGCCCGTCGAGCCATTGTGGGGTTGACCCCGTCTGGTGGACATCGGTTAAGCGGCGTTCTGGGCCGCTGTGGCGGGGTGGTTCTCGAAGGTG
>CAKUJB010000089.1 GCA_934661165.1 uncultured Microbacteriaceae bacterium
TCGCCCGTCAGATCTACAGGCAACTCAACGCCACGATCACACCTGCGGCGGCTGCTTGACATACATAGGAGATTCAGCGGGGCGCGGCCCCCGACCGGCGCGGCCCCCTACGGCTCCGACCTGCGGCTCTATCACGGGATCGGCGGCATCCCGACGCTCCAGTACGGTCCCGGCGACGTCCGCTACGCCCACGCCCCGCGCGAGCAGGTGAGCATCGCCGAGCTCGTCGAGGTGACCCGCTCCCTCGCGGTCATGGCCGCCACCCGGCTCGGCGGCCACCTCTAGAGGTGTAGCCCCGGCGCGACGGGCGCTCGCCATTCGTCATGCGCCGCAACCGTTCGTCACCCCGGAGTGACGAACCGTGGCGCGCACTGACGACAGGTCGCCGCCCTTGCTGACGAATGGAGGCGACGAGGTTCTCGGGTCGCGAGGAGGGGGGTCCGAGAACAAAGTCCGAGATCGGCCTAGTGGCGGACGTGAATTCGAACTAGTATTGCCTCATGAGAACGGTCACAGTGACGGAGGCCAAAGCCCACCTCAACGAGCTCGTCGAGGACGCGGCGACGACGCACGAGCAGGTCGTCATCACGCGACACGGACGGCCGGCGGTGGTACTTGTAGCGGCCGACGATCTGGAGTCCATGAAGGAGACCGTCTACTGGTTGTCACGCCCGGGCCTGCGAGAGGACCTGGTCGAGGCTCGAGCCGAGATTCGCGACGGCAAGACGCTCTCTACCGAGGAGATGTTGCGCGACCTCGACATTGCCGAACGATGACGTATCGCGCCGAGTGGACGGGGCCGGCCCGGCGCGACATGGCCCGGCTGCCGCCGCGGGTGGTGACGGCCGTCGCCGCGTACGTCGTGGAGCGTCTCGCTCACGACCCGCATCGCCGTAGTAGGCCGCTCAGTGGCGAACTAGAAGGGCTGCATGGCGCGCTGAACGGCGACTACCGGATTCTCTGCAACATCGACGACGAGGCGCAGGTCATCTCGATCATCCATGTCGACCACCGGGCCCACGCCTACCGCAGTAGGTGATGGCTCGGAGCAGCGGTGCGGCCGAGCCGGGCGTGGGCCGCGCGCGGACCGTGTCGACCGGTGGGCTCAGATCGCCTGAAGCTGCTCGGTGCTCATGCCGCCCAGCCCGAGCGACTCCAGCGTGCGGGCGGGTGCCGCGCGGTAGTCCGTGTCGAGCACGACCTCGGTGATCGCGATGATCGCGTCCATGATCGGCGTGGGCACCCCGACCGCGCGCGCGATGTCGGTGAAGAAGATCATGCTGAAGCCGACGTCCTCGGTGAGGTAGCGGTTGTCGAGGCTCGACTGGGCCTTGATGCCGAGGAAGCCCGGCGCGGTGCTGTAGCCCGTCGTGTAGTTCTCCTGCTGCATGTACTCCTGCGCGACGCCGATCGCCGGCTCGCTGAGCACCGTCGCCCCGAGCGCGCGCCCGATCGCGAGTCGTTCGGCGTCGACGGCCGCCATGAGGGCTCCGGAGGCAGGCGTGACGCCCTCCTCGTAGAAGAGGAAGTCGCCGCCGGTCCGCTCGATGAGGCAGGCGTTTAGCAGGGTCACCGCCGGGTGGATGACGGGGTTGCCGTTCTGCAGGGCGGTCTGCCAGACGTTGCGGGCCGGCTCCATGCCCTCCCATACCTGACGCAGCAACGCGCTCGTCTGCTGCGTCCGCTCCTGGCCGCCGAGGGCGGCGACGTAGAGGCCGCCGGTCAGGCGGTGGAAGATCTGCACCGTGGCGGTGTCGGTGATCCGGGCCGCGTAGGGCAGCGTCGAGGTCTCGGCGATCGTGATCCCCTCGGCGTCGAGCGGGATCCCGGCGGCGCGCGCGAACGCGACGGCGCCCAGGCACGAGCCGGGGCACACGACGACGGTCATCCCGTCGGTGAGGAAGGGGGCCGCGGCGCGGGCCAGCGGCTCCGTGGCGAACGCCGGCCCGACGACGAAGACGAGCTCGGCGCCCTCCAGTGCTTCGCCGAAGTCGACCCCGCACGAGGCGATCGGCGCCTGCCCCTCGAGCTTGCCCGCCAGCGTGATCGCCCCGGCCTGCGCGACGCCGTCCATCGGCCCGCGGTAGTCCGCCAGCTCCGCGATCCGCACCTCGTGGCCGGCCAGCGCCCACTCCCCGGCCACGGCCATCGCGCCATTGCCCCCGCCCAACACAGTGACCCGCATGTCTTCCTCTCCCGTGCCTCGACGTCGCGGGTGACTCCGGCCGGCGGCTCCGGTCGGGTGCTGCCCGTGCGCTCCACCGCGACCCTACTCACCGGGGGCTCAGCGCGCACTTCGCTCGCGCCTACTTCGGCATCCGCCTACTTCGGCATCCGCCGACTTCGGCATCCGCGCCGGTTGCTCGACGGCGCAGCAGCGGCATGTCGTGCCGATCTAGCGGACCGGCTGGTTCCGGTCGGGCTCGGTGCGCTTGAGCCAGCGCAGCACGAGGATCGGCAGGATCGCGGGGAGGAAGAGGTAGCCGATCCCGTAGTCGGACCAGACCGTCGAGTCGGGGAAGAGGTCCTGGCGCACGAGCGAGAGCGTCCCGATGACGAGCACGCCCGTCAGCTCGACGAGGCACAGGATGCGCATGGCCTTGCGCGACCCGGGGTGACCCCAGCGCAGCAGGAGGACGAAGCCGACGACGTAGATGAGCGCCGAGAGCGCCGACAACCCGTAGGCGACCGGCGCGTGCGAGGCCCGCTCGAGCAGCTGGACCGCGCTGCGCGACGTCGCGCCGACGGCGAAGATGCCGTAGAGCAGCGTGAAGAGCCGTCCCGGTCCCTCGCGGATCTCCTCACGCGGGTCAGCCGTATCGGGGTGATCGGGGTGATCGGCGGGCGAGGTCACGTCGCGCTCAGACATTGACGTAGCCGAACGGGACGCCGAGCGTCTGGACCTGCCGGACGATCATGATCGCGCAGATGAGCGTCGCGACCCCGAGGATGACCAGCCCCCACCGGTCGATCTTCTTGTACGTCAGCGCGTAGCCGGCCGGGACGATGAAGGGCAGCGAGAGCAGGTAGCCGATGTGCGTCGGCAGGTCGGGCAGCCGCCAGCCCTGCGCGAGGAGGACGATGTCCGCGCCGATCCCGACGAGCGTGACGAGGACCGCCAGCCCGGCCAGGCCGAGGGCGAGCCGGCGCGGTGCCCGGCCGATCGCCGCGAGCACGAGGAGGGCGACCCCGATGGCGGTGACGATCCACATGCCGCCGGTGATGATGCCCAGCACCCTGCCCAGCCTCCCTGCCTACCCTCGCTGACCTGCCCTCGCTAGGACCGGACTCACTCTAGGTCGTCGCGCTCGGTGCCCCGCCCACGGGCACGTCGATCGGGTCGGCCGCGAGGGTGCCGCCGGCGACGTGGCCGCGCCGGCTGAGGCGCCGCTCGAGGGCCTGTGCCGCGCTCGAGAGCCCGAAGTTGAGCAGGATGAAGATGAGCGCGACGACCATGAGCGCCGGCACGATGTTCGCGTACGCCGAGCCGAGGACCTCGCCCTGACGCAGGAGCTCGGCGAAGGTGATCTGGTAGCCGAGCGCGGAGTCCTTGAGGATGACGACGAGCTGGCTGACCAGGGCCGGGAGCATCGCGGTGAGCGCCTGGGGCAGCTGGATGCTGCGCAGCGTCTGGCTCTCGGTGAGGCCGATCGACAGGCCGGCCTCCGCCTGGCCCTTGGGCAGGCTGAAGACCCCGGCGCGGATGAGCTCGGCGATGACCGCCCCGTTGTAGAAGGTCAGGCCGGTCACCGTGCCGGCGAGCGCGAGCTGGCTCGGCGGGAAGACGTTGTAGAGCGCATACAGCCAGAACGAGAAGATCATCATGACGAGCACCGGGACGGCCCGGAAGAACTCGACGACGACCGAGCAGACCCACCGGATCGGCGCGATCTGCGAGAGCCGCCCGAGCCCGAGCACGAGGCCGAGGGCCCCGGCAAGGACGATGGCCAGCGCGGCGGCCGTGAGCGTGTGCTGCAGGCCGGGGATGAGGTACTCGCGCCACACGACCCCCTGGAGGAAGGGCGTCCACTTCGCCGGCGCGAAGTTGCCCTTCTCGGCGAGCCGATGCACGGCGACGAAACCGAGGCCGAGCGCGATGGCCGCGAGGACGGCGGCGAGGATGCGCTGCTGCATCCGGCCGCGCGGGCCGGGGACGTCGAAGAGCTGGACGGGGGCGCTCATCGCCGCACCACCAATCGCTGGCCGAGCCACGTCGTGAGCAATCCGAGCGGCAGGGTGAGGATGACGAAGCCGAGGGCCACGGTGAGGAAGATCGCGAAGATGAGGTCGGGACTGTTCTCGATCATCGTGGCCATGAGGTAGGCGATCTCCGCGACACCGATGACGGCGACGACCGTCGTGTTCTTCGTCAGCGCGATGAGCACGTTGCCCAGCGGGGTGATTGCGCCGCGGAAGGCCTGGGGAAGGATGACGTAGCGCAGATTCTGGCCGAAGGTGAGCCCGACGGAGCGAGCCGCCTCGGCCTGCCCGACCGGCACCGTGTTGACGCCACTGCGCAGGGCCTCGCAGACGAAGGCCGCGTGATAGACCGACAGCGCGATGACACCCCAGCGGAAGGCGGTGTCGACGATGCTCGTCGGCGATTTCGGGTCGGCGATGGCGATGCCGAGATTCGACTTCAGCACGAGCATCGTGGCGACACAGATGAGGGTGAGCGGGGTATTCCGTACGACATTGACGTAGGCGGCGCCGATCCATTGCAGGAGCGG
>CAKUJB010000090.1 GCA_934661165.1 uncultured Microbacteriaceae bacterium
CCCATGAGGAGCATGCACAGGACGAGCACGTTCTTGCGGCCGTGCTTGTCGCCCCAGGAGCCGAGGACGAACGCGCCGATCGGGCGGGCGACATAGCCGACGACGTAGGTGCCGAGGGCGCCGATGACGGCCATCCGCGGGTCGCTCTTGTCGAAGAAGATCGCCGGGAAGACGAGGGCGGCGGCCTGGGCGTAGATGAAGAAGTCGTAGTACTCCAGGGCACTGCCGATCCAGCCGCTGGCCGCGGCCTTCCCGGTCTGGCGACCCGGTTGTGTCGTCGTTGACATCAGTTGCCTTTCGAGGCGGTGAGGGCATTCAGGTCTCAAGGTCAAGGCAACCGAGTTATGAACTAACTGGTTACTTCGCGGTTGAGAGTAGGGAAGGACCTACGTCCCGCGCAATGAGACCTGCGTCACACTTTGTGCGAATTGCTGCGCGCTGCACGGTGGCCTGGGGCTCATCCCCACGGCGGAGGACCGCGCGGCGGCTCGGCGACCGCTCACCCGCGCGGCGGATCCGCATCTCGTCGCGGCTCCCTATCGTCGAAGGCATGAAGCCGCTCACGCTCGCCCACGACCTGATGCTCCTGTCGCTCGACCCCGAGACCGGGGCGTGCCGCAAGCGGCAGGCGATGGACTACGGGCTCGTCGGGGCGCTGCTCGCGGAGCTCGAGCGGCAGGGGCGCGTCGACCTCGCCGGCAAGCACGTCGTCGTCACCGATGCCGCGCCGATCGGCGACCGGTGCGCCGACGACCTCCTCGCCCGGATCATCGAGGACAAGCCGCGCACCCCCAAGCGCTGGATCGAGAAGCAGCACCGCGCCTACGCCAAGGACCTGCTCGCCGATCTCGTCACCGCCGAGGTGGTCCGGCGGGTCGAGACGAAGGCGATGGGCCTGTTCCCGACGGTGCGCTACCCGCAGATCGGGGGCGCCCGCCGCGACGACCTCCTCGAGCGACTGCGCCAGATCATGGTCCGCGGGCTCACCCCGACCGACGGCGGGCTCGTCACGCTCGCGGGGATCGTCGTCGCCGTCCGGCTCCAGGGCCAGGTCTTCCCCGGCACCCCCCGCGGCCAGTTGAAGAAGCGCCTCGACGAACTCGAGGAGGCAGGCTGGGTCAGCGAGGCCGTCCGCAAGGCGATCCAGGCCGTCGAGGGTGGCGCCGCCGCGGCCGGAGCCGCCGGTGGGGCCGCCTGAGCCGCAGCGCGGGGCGACGCGACCCGCCGCAGGCCTGAGACGATCCGCGGGGCTGAGAGAATCCGCGGGTGCAGTGCGACTACTTCGACGCCGGGGCGTGCCGGTCGTGCACCCACCTGCGCACCCCCTACGAGCGGCAGCTCGCGGCGAAGGACGCCCGGGTGCGGGCCATCGTCGGCGCGCGACCCGGGCTGACCTGGGAGGCGCCGGTCGCGTCACGGGAGTCCGGCTTCCGGACGAAGTCGACGATGGTCGCCGCCAGCACTCCCGACGCGCCGACGCTCGGCATCCTCGACGCGGCCGGGCGGGGCGTCGACCTCAGCGCCTGCGGACTGCTCGGGCCCGCGACCGCCGCGGCGATGCCGCGACTGCGCGAGTTCGTCGCCGAGGCGGGGCTCCGGCCCTACGACGTGCCGGCCCGCAGCGGGGAGCTCAAACACGTGCACGTCGTCGAGGCGGCCGACGGCGGACTGCTCGTGCGGTTCGTGCTCCGCTCGCCGGGGCAGATCGGGCGCCTGCGGCGGCATCTCCCGCGGCTACGCGAGCTCGTGCCCGGCGTGCGGGTCGTGTCGGTCAGCCTCCTGCCGGAGCACAAGGCGGTGACCTCCGGCGACGAGGAGGTGCTGCTGAGTGACGAGGCGACGCTCGCGCTCCCCGTCGGCGACGTCACGCTCCACGTCATGCCCGGCGCCTTCGTCCAGACGAACGCCGCCGTCGCCGGCGAGCTCTACCGCGAGGCCGCCCGCTGGATCGACGCCGTCGACCCCGCATCGGTGCTCGACCTCTATTGCGGCGTCGGCGGATTCGCGCTCCACGCGGCACGCTCGGCGTCGGCCTCGGGCGGGCGGGCACGTCGGGTCCACGGCGTCGAGGTGAGCCCCGAAGCCGTCACCTCCGCGCGACGCAGCGCCGCCGAGGCGGGGCTCGCGGCGACCTTCGAGACGGCGGACGCGACGACCTACGCCCTGGCCCTGCCGACCCCCGACCTGCCCGAGCTCGTCGTCGTCAACCCACCGCGACGCGGCATCGGCGCGCAGCTCGCCGGGTGGCTCGAGGACTCCGGGGTGCGCCACGTCCTCTACAGCAGCTGCAATCCCGCGACCCTCGCCAAGGACCTCGACGCGATGCCGTCCCTGCAGCCGGTGCGGGCGCGGCTCTTCGACATGTTCCCCCAGACCGACCACGCCGAGGTATTGACCCTGCTGCGGCGCCGGTGAGCCACGGCGATCGCCCGCACGTATCCCACAGAGGCACCACACGCCTTGTCTCATAAGTAGTAGACCTACTACATTCGAGACTATGACCACCACGCTCGGTAGTACTCGAGACGTCCCGACGCCGGCGCCGACACCCGCCATCGACGTCCGCGATCTGCGGATGAGCTACGGCGCGACCGACGTCTTGCGCGGCGTCGACCTGAGCATCGCGACCGGGGAGGTCGTCGCGCTCCTCGGCCCGAACGGCGCGGGCAAGACGACGACGATCGAGATCCTCGAGGGCTTCCGGGCCCCGTCAGCCGGGCACGTACGAGTGCTGGGCGTCGAGCCGATCCGCGGGCAGGACTCCTGGCGGGCCGACCTCGGTGTCGTCCTGCAGTCCTGGCGCGACCACGCCCGCTGGCGGGTGCGCGAGACGCTGCACCACTTCGGGGAGTTCTACCGTCCGTACTCCACGCCGCAGCGGCCACGCCCCTGGCCGGTCGACGACCTGCTCGCCCGGGTCGGCCTCACCGGCAAGGAGGACCGCCAGATCATGAAGCTCTCCGGCGGTGAGCGGCGCCGCCTCGACGTGGCGATCGGGCTCATCGGGGCGCCGCGCGTGCTCTTCCTCGACGAGCCGACCGCCGGCTTCGACCCGCAGGCCCGCCGCGACTTCCACGACCTCATCCGCAGCGTCGCCGACCTCGACGTGACGATCCTGCTGACGACCCACGACCTCGACGAGGCCGAGAAGCTCGCCGACCGCATCCTCGTGCTCGCCGGCGGCCGAATCGTCGCCGACGGCAGCCCGGACTCGCTGCGCCGGGCGATGAGCGCGACGACCGAGGTGCGCTGGGGTCGTGACGGCGCCACCCACGTGCACGCCACCGACGACCCGGCGAGCTACCTGCGCCAGGTGCTCAACGCCCCCGGCGGACCCTTCACCGACCTGGAGGTGCGCCGCGCGAGCCTGGAGGACGCCTACCTGTCGATCGTCCACCGCTTCGAGACCGGCCAGGGGCTCGACGCCCACGAGGCCCGCGCCCTCCTGAGCACCATCGACACGAGACCGAGCGACGCCACGCCCGCCGACCCGACGCGTGACCCGACACCCGGCGTGACGTCCGCCTCGACCGATGGGGAGTACCGATGAGCACGCAGACCGTCGCCACGACGAGCACCACCTCGGACCGCTGGGGCGCCGTGCTTCGGGGCGCCTGGCGCCAACTCGTCATCGACCTACGGGCCCAGCTCTTCTCTCCGATGCTCATCAGCTGGCTCATCATGCCGACCATCGGTCTGCTCGTCGTCTACTTCCTGCGAGACTCCGACGTCATGGGCAGCGAGGTGAGCCTCGCGCAGCTGGGCATCCCCGGGCTGCTCGCGATGACGGTCGTGACGTCCGGGCTCATCGGCATCGCCGGTCAGCTCATCACCGAGCGCGACGACGGCACCCTCCTGCGCGCCAAGGCGGTGCCTGGCGGGATGCCGAGTCGGCTCATCGGAGACGTCGTCGTCAACATCGGCACGGCGCTCGGGCCGATGCTCGTCCTCCTCGGGCTCGCCGGCTTCCTCGTCCCGGACATCTGGCCCTCGAGCCCCGCGGCGTGGTTCACCCTGCTCTGGGTGAGCATCCTCGGGCTCTTCGCGACCCTGCCGTTCGGCGCCGTCTTCGGGGCGATGCTGCGCTCCCCCGCGCTGCTGTGGACGACGGCGCTCGGCACCTACGGGCTCCTCGCGATCAGCGGGATCTTCTACCCGCTGCAGGCACTGCCCGGCTGGGTCCAGACGATCGCGCAGGTGCTCCCCGTCTACTGGACCGGACTCGGCCTGCGGTCGGCGCTGCTGCCGGACGCGGCCGTCGCCCTGGAGGTCGGGCAGTCGTGGCGCACGCTGGAGACCCTCGGGATGCTCGGCCTGTGGACCGCGGTCGGCCTGGCACTCGCCCCGATCGCCCTGCGGCGCATGGCGCGTCGCCAGTCCGGGTCGGCCGTCGCCGCGGCCCGCGAGCGCGTGCTCAACCAGGGCTACTGACGGGACATCGACATGGCGGAACAGGTCCACAACCGCATCTCGATGCTGCGCGCCGAGCGCGGCATCAGCCGGCGTGAGCTCGCCGACGCCCTCGGGGTGCACTACCAGACGATCGGCTACCTGGAGCGGGGCGAGTACGCACCGAGC
>CAKUJB010000091.1 GCA_934661165.1 uncultured Microbacteriaceae bacterium
GGCGCCGCGTTGTAGATGCGACACGCGTTCCCCTCGCCGAGGTTCGGGGCGACGAGGTAGTTCGTGTAGTCCTTCCACTCGAGCAGCACCGTGAGGTTGTCGAGCTGGAGCTGGGCCGACCCATAGACCGCCCGTCCCCCTTCGATGCGGCCCTGGTCGACGATGTCGAAGGTCCGGCGCATGCCGTTCGCCTCGAGGTAGACGGCGAGCTTTCCGTCGGCGAGCGCCGGCGCCTCGAGCGTCCAGCCGGCGATGTCGACCGCGCGGTTGCTCTCGAGCCGGTCGTCGGTGTCCATGAACCAGACGCGCAGCGCGTGGCCGCCGATCGTGACCGGCAGCGCGCCCGGCATCGTGACGCCGAAGGTGCCGCCCGCGACGAAGTCGTCGGGCTCCGAGATGATGCGCAGGTCGATCGGATCCTGGTTCTGTGGGTTGGCCACGCCGCCGTGCAGGCCGAAGCGGATGTTCGAGCCGCTGAAGCGCAGGTGGCCGCCGCGCAGCGCGTTGTCGACGCCGAGCAGATCGACCTTGCGGAAGGAGAGGGCGAGGCCGCGACCGAAGACGATCTGCGAGTCGCCGGCCTCGAGGATCCACTCGCTGGTCGGCTCCCAGCGGAGCGTGAGGCGCTCGGGACGCAGATCCCACTGGAGGTAGCAGCGCGGGTTCTCGGCCGCCGGCTGTGGGCAGCGGGAGATCTCGAAGACGGTGTGGGGGACGAAGGCGTCGACGCGGGCCTCGACCCGGACGTGATCGCTCTGGAGCGCGAGATCGAGCCGCTCGGAGAGCGAGCCGAAGTCGTCGTCGAAGGGGTTCAGGGTCAGGTCGTAGTTGTCGCCGCGGTAGCGCAGCGCCGACGTGCTCGTCATCGAGAACGTCGTGCGCCCGAGCTCGGGCAGCTCGAAGCTGTGGTCGGGCTGCGCCGCCGGGGGGTGGGCGACGAGGCCGAGGAGCACCCCCACCGCCAGCCCGAGCGCGCACCGCCCGAGCACACACAGCCGCATTTATTCGCCGGCGAGGAGCTGGTCGAGCTTGGCGCGGATGGTCTGGAGCGACTCGCTCACGCCGTACTCGCGGTGAACGATCACGCCGCGCGAGTCGACGATGAGGTTCGCGGGCAGCGAGCCGGCCGGGAAGTAGATGCCGGTCTCCTGCGTGACGTCGTACACGACGGGGTTCGTGAGGCCGTACTGGTCGACCCAGCTCTGGCAGAAGTCGGCGTCCGGGGCGGCGTAGTTGTTGTCCTGGATGACCGCGACGACGACGCGCACGCCCTGGTCGGCGTAGGCCTCGACGAGCTGCGCTTGGGTCTGCTGCGCCTCGAGCCGGCAGGGCTGGCACCAGCCCGCCGCCATGGTCACGACGGTGAAGGTGGAGTCACAGAAGCCCTCCTCCTCCCCATAGAACTCGAAGGGCGTGTCGTCGCACCTCGGCAGCGTGAAGGGAAAGAAGTTCCTGCCGACGCTGGTGCCGTACCCGGTGCCCGGATCGCCGCAGGTCGGCCCCGCGTCGTCCTGCTGGCTGGCGTCGGGGAGCGTGATGCCGCTGTCCGGGTCGGACGGCGAGGGCTTGCAGCCGGCCGCACACGTGAGAGCGGCGATCGTGATCAGGATGGTCGTTCGCATGATCGCTTCCTCCGGGGCGCGAGCTAGGGCGCGCACACGTTGCGGGGCTGGCCGTCGCTGCCTTGGACAGTGACACAATCGTAGCCGGCCGGACACGGCGCCGACGCGCTGCAGGCCGCCGGGACGCAGACCCCGTTCGAGTAGCTGCTGACGCCGCCGCTCGCGAGCTGGATGTCCTTCAGGCATCCGTAGCCGGCGCGGCAGTCGTCGTCGGTCGTGCACTGGTCGTAGCAAGTGCCGAGGTCGCCGCGCGACTGGCCCTGCGCCGGCAGGCACACGGCGTCGCCCGCGCAGGTGGCCTGCGGCAGCGCGTCGCCCGCGTAGAAGTCGTTGTTGTTGAAGCCGGGCGGGAGGATGCAGTTGGCTCTGCAGTAGCCGCCGATCCACCCGGTCGGCGCGCCGTCCTCGCTCACCTCGAGCACGCACTGGCCGCTCCGGCAGTCCTCCGGCCCGTCGCACGCCTCGCCGGTCACGGCGCCGGTGGCCGGCTCGCCCTCGACGCACTCGCCCGAGTACGGATCGCAGCGCGTCCCGCTCCCGCACTGCGCGTCGCTCGAGCAGACCGCGATGCACACGCCGCCGGACGGAGGGAGCTCGCCCGCGCAGGTGTATCCGTCGCGCCCGCAGTCGATGCCGTTCAGGCAGCGGCGCTCGCAGTACGAGCGCGTCTCGCCCTCGCGGGTCGCGCAGTGGTGGTAGACGCTCCCCGCGCGGCAGGGCGTGCGATCTTCGCAGGGCACCGTGCAGTAGCCGCCCGGGTAGCCGTCGGCGGCGGTCCGGCAGACCGCGCCTTCCCCGGGGCACTGCCAGTCTTCCTCGCACGCCTCGAAGAGGGAGCTGGGCTCGAGCGCCGGCCCCGCGTCGGGCAGCGGCACGTACGCGTCCGCCTCCGGCTGAGCTCCGTCGCAGCCGGAGAGGCTGGACCACAGGAGGAGAAGCAAGAAGGATCGATGGTGCATAGGGAGGCCGCCCGAGTGGCGTCGAGGGTGTGCCGGCCGCGAGGCGCCGTCAATGCACAATCTCGGGCCCCCGGAGCGGACGAGGACCCTGAAGACGTGCTATTCACGACGCCTCCCGCTTTGGCTAGGCAGGCACTCATGTCGGTGACGCGCACCTCTTCTTCGCTCCTCGCGCTCGTGATGGTCCTCTCCGCGTGCGACGGAGCGGTCCCGGCCGATCCCGACGCGGGCCCGCCCGACGGCGGGCAGGACGCGGGCCCGCCCGACGGAGGGCCGCCGCTCACCTGCACCGAGACGACGCGCGTCGACGGCGTGCTCGACGACACCGTGACGGTGATGCTCGACACGACGATGACCGAGACGCGCCCGCGCGACCTCGGCCTCTCGTGCGGCAACGTGGAGGGAGAGCTCCGCTGGGCGCCGCAGGAGGTGATCGAGCTGCGCGTCCCGGGCACCGGCTCGGTGCAGGTCGAGCTCGACACGGTCTTCGATGGAGACACCGACGCCGACTTCAACACCGTGCTCCAGGTGCGCGAGACCTGCGAGACCGTGCCGCCCGGCGTCTTCCCGCCGACGTGCTTCGATGACGCGAGCCAGACGGAGTTCCGCACCCAGGGCGCGTTCACCGCGACCGGCGGCGACACGCTCTACATCATCGTCACCGGCTACAGCCAGCCGCCGGCCGAGCAGGGCACCGTCGACTCGGGGCGCGTGCGGCTCGACATCACGGTCAGCGCGTCTTCGACGCCGACCCTCACCGCCGGCACGCTCTTCCTCGCCAACGACGACACGCTCATCAGCGCGACCGGCACCGACAGCGGCGCGGACGCGCGCGGCGTGGCGCTCAACTTCTACGGAGCGAGCGGCCAGCTGCTCGACATCTACGGCGACGGCGAGGCCACCGAGGACGGCGACGTCTTCCTCGTCTTCTTCGAGCCGGTGCCGGACACGGTCGACTTCACCGGCAACGCGATCGTGCTCGGCTCGAACATCAACCTCACGGGCTACCTCCGCGCGGTCGGCGCCGGCCAGGCGCGCTTCCGCGTGTTCGACTCGGCGTACGCGCTGAGCGAGCCGCTGATGGTCCCGATCGCCGAGGCCACCCTCGTGGGCGAGGGCGAGGCCTGCGGCGGCAGCGTGGTGTGCCGTCCGGAGATGAGCTGCGTCGCGGACGTGTGCGCGGCGACCGGCGCCATCGCGGCCGCGTGCGGCGCCGCCATCCCGCTCACCGTGCCCCTCGACGGCACGATGCCGCTCGTCCACATGGGCACGACGGGCGCGGGGCTCGGCAACTTCGCGCCGAGCACGATGTGCGTGGCCGATCCTCGAGGCGCGATCGGCGCGGAGACGATCTACGTGGTGACGGTGCCGGCCGACACGAAGGCCGATCTCTACGTCACGACGAACCTCTCGGGCACCGGCATGACCGACACGATCGTCTACCTTCGCAGCGCGTGCCCCGACTCGGGCAGCGTGCTCGACTGCAACGACGACCGCGCGAGCGGCGACGTGCAGAGCGACGTCGACGCGCGCGATCTCGAGGCGGGCGACTACTTCATCTTCGTCGAGCGCTACGGCGGCTTGATGTCGGGCACGATCCCGCACGCGCTCAGCGTGACGCTGCGCCCGGTGCTGGCGCCGGGGGTCGCGTGCGATCCTGCGGGTCTGGTCGACCGCTGCGAGACCGGGACCTGCCCGGCCGGCACCGACTCGGTCTGCCCTCCCGCGCCCTGATCGCGAACGCTGGCATCGCGCTTCCCGCATCGCGCTTTGCGCATGGGGGCCTCGTCTCGATCGCGCTTCCTCGTCTCGATCGCGCTTCGCGCATGGGGGCCTCGTCTCGATCGCGCTTCGCGCATGGGGGCCGTCTCGATCGCGCTTCGCGCATGGGGGCCTCGTCTCGATCGCGCTTCCTCGTGTCGATCGCGCTTCGCGCATGGGGGCCTCGTCTCGATCGCGCTTCGCGCATGGGGGCCGTCTCGATCGCGCTTCGCGC
>CAKUJB010000092.1 GCA_934661165.1 uncultured Microbacteriaceae bacterium
GGCGCTCGGGGTGTTCGTGCGAGGGGTCATCGCGCCTCCACTTCGTCGCCCTGCGGGGCGTGCTCGAGCTTCGAGTGATTGATCCCGTAGGTGAAGTAGAAGACGAGCACGACGCCGACCCAGCCGATGAAGAGCGCGAACGTGATCCACTGCAGCCCCGACATGACGAAGATGCAGGCGGCGATCGACAGGATCGGCGTCACCGGGTAGCCCGGCACCTTGAACGCGCGGGGCAGGTCGGGCTCGCGGCGCCGCAGGATGATGACCGAGGCGGAGACGACGGTGAAGGCCGCGAGGGTGCCGATGCTCGTGAGGTCGGCGAGGCCGTCGAGCGGGACGAGCCCGGCGAGGATCGAGACGGCGATCGCGACGACGATCGTGTTGACGACCGGGGTCATCGTGCGGGGGTTGATCTTGCGCATGACCGGCGGGATGACCCCGTCGGTGCTCATCGTGAAGAGGATGCGGGTCTGGCCGTACATCGTGACGAGCGTGATCGAGAAGATCGAGATGACCGCACCCGCGGCGAGGATCGTGCCGGGGATGCCGGAGCCGGTGACGTCCTTGAGGATCTGGGCCAGTCCCGCTTCCTGGTGCTCGAACTTCTGCCACGGCTGCGCGCCGACGGCGGCGAGGGCGACGAGCACATAGACGGTCGTGACGATGATGAGGGCCAGGACGATCGCGCGCGGCATCGTCCGGGTCGGATCCTTGACCTCCTCGCCGGCGGTGGAGACGGCGTCGAGGCCGATGAAGGAGAAGAAGATCCCGCCGGTCGCGGCCCAGATGCCGTGGACGCCCATCGGGGCGAAGTCCGCGAGATTGTTGCTGTTCCAACCCGTCGCCGCGACGACGATGAACATGATGAGCACACCGATCTTGATGATGACCATGATCGCGTTGGCGGCCGCCGACTCGCTCGTCCCGCGGATGAGCAGGAGCATGCAGAGGAAGACGAGAATCATCGCGGGCAGGTTGATGACCCCGCCCTCGCTCGGTGCGACCGACAGGGCGTGGGGGATCTGCCAGCCGAAGAGGTTGTCGAGCAGCTCGTTGAGGTACTGCGACCAGCCGACGGCGACGGCCGCCGACGAGACGCCGTACTCCAGGAGCAGACACGCGGCGATCCCCATCGCGACGACCTCGCCCAGGGTCGCGTAGGCGTAGGAGTAGGACGACCCGGAGACCGGGACGGCGCTCGCGAGCTCGGCGTAGCAGAGCGCGGTGAGCCCCGCGACGATCGCGGCGAGGATGAAGGAGAAGACGATCGCCGGCCCGGCCGAGGGGACCTGGGTCGTGAGCACGAAGAAGATGCCCGTCCCGATCGTCGCACCGACGCCGAACATCGTGAGCTGGAAGAGCCCGATCGTGCGCACGAGCCCGGTGTCTCGGCCTCCGGGCTCGAGCGGCTTGCGGCGCATCATCCGCGTGATGAGCGGTTCTCGTCGTGCCGTCGTCGTCATGTGCCGCTCCCTGCCCCCGAATGTGTGTGGGATAGAACCTAAGCCCTCCACAGCTCCCTGGGGCCCAGTTCGCCCGGGCGAACTCTCGGGCCGCGTCGGCGAGTTGTCGGATTGTTGACAATCTGAAGGGTGCCTTCGACAATGCCGCCATGACCTCTCTGAGCCCCGTGCTGAAGCAGGCCACCCCCGTCGTCGTCGAGAGTGCGCTCGGCTGTCGGATCCACGGCACCGACGGCGTGGACTATCTCGACTTCACGACCGGCATCGGCGTGACGAGCACCGGCCACTGTCACCCGAAGGTCGTAGAGGCGGCCCGCGACCAGGCCGGGAGGATCATCCACGCGCAGTACACGACCGTCATGCACCAGCCGCTCCTGGCGCTCACCGAGAAGCTCGGCGAGGTCCTCCCGCAGGGCCTCGACTCGGTGTTCTACGCCAACTCCGGCTCCGAGGCCGTCGAGGCGTCGGTGCGCCTCGCACGGATGGCGACCGGGCGGCCGAACATCATCGCCTTCCAGGGCGGCTTCCACGGTCGGACCGTGGCCGCGGCGACGCTGACGACGGCCGGCACCCGCTTCTCGGCCGGCTTCTCGCCCCTCATGGGCGGGGTGCACATGGCGCCCTTCCCCTACGCCTATCGCTACGGCTGGGACGAGCAGACCGCCGTCGACTTCTGCCTCCAGGAGCTGGACTACCTCTTCGCGACGCGGACGGCCGCGAACGAGACGGCCGCCTTCCTGATCGAGCCCGCGCTCGGCGACGGCGGCTATATCCCGACCCCGCCCGCCTTCCTCGAGGGGCTGCGCGAGCGGGCCGACCGGCACGGCATCGTCCTCGTCGTCGACGAGGTGCAGGCGGGGTGCGGGCGGACCGGCCGCTTCTGGGGCCACGAGCACGCCGACATCACCCCCGACGTACTCATCACCGCCAAGGGCATCGCGAGCGGCTTCCCGATCAGCGCGATCGCCGCCCCGACCGCACTCATGGAGAAGGCGTGGCCCGGCAGCCAGGGCGGCACCTACGGCGGCAATGCCGTCGCGGCCGCGGCCGGCGTCGCCACCCTCGACGTGATCCGCGACGAGGGGCTCGTCGAGAACTCCCGCGCGCGCGGCGAGCAGCTCCAGGAGGGTCTGCGCGAGATCCAGGCGCGGCACCCGGTCATCGGCGACGTCCGCGGCCACGGGCTCATGCAGGGCATCGAGTTCACCGACGCCGACGGCCGCCCCGACCCCGGGACGGCCGCCGCGGTCCAGCAGGCCACGACGCGCCACCAGCTGCTCAGCCTCACGTGCGGCCCGCTCGGCAACGTCATCCGCCTCATCCCGGCCCTCGTCGTGACGCCGGAGGAGATCCGCACCGGCCTCGAGCGCTTCGGCGCCGCCGTCGACGAGGTCTGCGCCTGAGCGGACAGCACGAGGCCCGGGCCGCCCCCCGGCAGCCCGGGCCTCGCTGGCGCTCGTTTCCTCACGCTGTCGTCAGCTCGGCTTCGGAGCTCCCGGTCGGGCATAGCGCCACCACGTGATCGCGATGCACATGAGCGCCCACACGATGCCGATCGCGTAGAACGCGACGGGCCCGAGCGTCGTCACGCCAACCCCGAAGAAGAACGGCCCGAAGGCGGCGATCGCGGCGGTCCAGCCGATGACGCCACCGGCCTGACGCTTCTCGAAGATCATCGGCATCTGCTTGAACGTCGAGGCGTTGCCGATCCCGCTGAAGAGGAAGATCGCGAGCATGCCCCAGAGGAACTGCGTGAAGCCGGCCTCGAGGGTCGCCGCCGACGTCGGGTCCGGTGTGAGCGCCGGGATCGTGTAGGCGATCGAGGCGACGAGCCCGATCCCGGAGACCAGGCTCCACTTCGCGCCGCCCATCTTGTCGGTCAGGGGCGCGAAGGCGAAGCGCGCGACGGCGCCGATGAGCGGGCCGAGGAAGACGAACTTCACGACGTCCGGCACCGCATACCCCTCGATGAGCACCTTGGCCGCGGCTCCGCTGCCGGAGACGATCTCGGGGTTGCCGATGCCGTAGAGGTTGGCCATGAGGAGTCCGAACTGGGCCGACAGCCCGGAGAACGTGCCGAAGGTCATGATGTAGAGGAGCGTCATGTACCAGGTATCGGCGTTGCCGAAGATGTCGAACTGCTGCTTGATGTTCGCCTTGATCGGCACCGACTTGAGCATCGTCCACGCCATCGCCGCGCCGATGATCATGAGCGGGATCCAGACGAACGAGGCGTTCTGGAAGTAGACCGTCGCGGGGGGCTTGCCCGGCATCGCCATCTGCTGGCTGCCGCCGATGATCGCGAGCCACCCGAAGGCGATGAGGTAGGGCGTGAGGAGCTGGACGATCGAGACGCCGAGGTTACCCAGTCCTGCCTGGAGCCCGAGCGCCGTGCCCTGCATCCGCTTGGGGAAGAAGTAGGACGTGCTCGGCATGAAGCCGGAGAACGCGCCGCCACCGATGCCGGCGAGGAACGCGAGCACCATGAGCTCCCAGTAGGGCGCCGTCGGGCTCATGACCCGCACGCCCCAGCCGAGCGTCGAGGCGATGAGCAGCAGCGTCGTGAGGCTCACCATCTTGCGCGTGCCCATGATGGGGGGCAGGACCATCCAGACCAGGCGCAGGAGGCCCGCGGCCAGACCCGGCATCGCGGCCATCCAGTAGAGCTGGTCCTTGGTGAAGCTGTAGCCGAGCGGGTTGAGCTTGGGGATGATCGCGCTGGGCAGGAACCAGGCGATGAACGCCAGCGTGAGGCAGAAGGTCGTCACCCACAGGGTCCGCCACGCGAGCGGTTGGTCCCAGGTCGCCTCGTTCTCCGGGTCCCAGTCGGTGAGCCACTCCCCGCCTCTGCGGGTGTCGGGGGAGGGGGATTTCGCACTCATACGCGTGCTCCAGTCGTGTCGTTGTCGGTCTGCGCGTCGCTGTCGGTCTGCGGGGCGCTCGAGGGGGTCGCGTCGTCGATGTCTCGCGAGATCGCCGGCGCGTGCTTCTCGTGCATCCGCAGGATGGTGATCTGCATCCACGCGGCGCAGACCAGAGTGAGGAGGAAGAGCACGAAGAAGGTGCTCGTCGGGAAGCCGGACCACGCCTTGGTGTAGGCG